>NZ_KV811583.1:0-67218 GCF_001813145.1 Rothia sp. HMSC066G02
TTTATAGCGTCCAAGTTTCGGGGCGCAGTTCAAAACTCAACGGGGGCTTTTTGTATGTGGCATCCTTCAGAAGCCTATTGGCTCACCGGCTTCCGAGCTGGCAACATGCCGATTACTGACCGGGAATCAGGCCGTGAGCAGTAATCAGGAACGGCGGGTTGTGGTTAACAGCCGGGTTAGTCACGTAACCAACACGAGCCGCACGGGTCGGGTGCTTGGGTGCACGCTTCGGCCAGGGCTTTGCCTGCGGGTTCGGGTCCTTCTTGCCCTGCACCATAGCCAGTGCGCTCGCGGCGTTCACAATGCCGGAACCGCAACCGTTCACATCGCAGGTGAGCGGCTTGGAGCTCTGCTTCAGAATCTGCTTTGCACGCTCAGCGTTCAGCGAGGGATCCACGGACTTCATCAGAGCAATCACGCCAGCAACCTGGGGTGCTGCCATGGAGGTGCCGTCGTACTCGGTGTAGCCTGCGCCGGTGGACACGGTGGTACCCAGATCCACGGTGGACATGATGTTGCTGCCGGGAGCGCTCACATCAACAATCTTGCCGTAGTTGGAGAAGTCGCTACGCTTACCGTTCTGGTCGGTAGCACCCACCACGATCGAACCGCCGCAGTTAGCCGGAGCGACCTTGGAAGTGTCCTGACCATCGTTACCAGCAGCGACAACGAGAATCGCGCCGCGCTTGTTCACTTCAGCAATAGCCTTGGAGTAGGTTGCGGGGCAGGTGCCTTCGCCGCCGAGGGAGAGGTTAATGATCTTGGCGGGGTTGGAGTTCGCAGGAACGCCTTCAACGGTGCCGCCGGCTGCCCAAACCATTGCATCCGCAATGTCGGAGTCGTAGCCGCCGCACATGCCCAGGGCACGCACGGGCAGGATCTTGGTGGAGGGTGCCACGCCGACGATACCGCGCTTATTGTTCATAATCGCCGCGATGGAGCCGGCAACGTGGGTGCCGTGCCAGTTCGACTCGCTTGCCTCTGCATCAGCACCGCAGACGCCCGCTTCTTCCCAGTTGCCCTGGTCGGTCGGGTCGGAGTCGCGGCCGTTGCCGTCACGAGCAATGGAGGGCTCGGTGATGAAGTCGTAGCCGGGCAGGACGTTAGCGTCCAGGTCGGGGTGCTTGACGATGCCGGAGTCAATTACAGCAACGGTCACGCCGGCACCCTGGGTGGTCTTCCACGCTTCGGGGGTAGCCAGACCCTTGGTGCCGTGCAGGTTCCACTGCTGCGGGTAGAGGGTGTCGTTCGGCGCCACAACCTGGTTCGACGCCTGGGCAGCCTGGGCTACCTGAGCGACCTTGGAGTTTGCGGCGGTACGGGTGCGTGCGTTGGAGCGGCGCAGCAGGTCGGGCTCAACCGACGCAACGGAGGGGTTAGAGCTCAGCGCTGCCATGTACTTCTCTGCCTGCTCTGCGGTGAGCTTGGAGGAGAGAGTCACCACGGTTGCCTTCTGGGCGGTGGTGCGTACGTAGTTGGTCTTGATTTTGAAGAGGTCATCGACGCTCTTCACCTCGGAGGTGAGGCCCTGGTAGAGGCCGTCGTTCCAGGTGGCGACCTGGGTGCCTGCGGGGCTTGCCCAGTTGATGCCGCCGGCGTTCAGCGCGCTGTCGGTGTAGGTGATGACGAAGCGGTTGAAGCCTGCCTTCTGCTGTGCGGAGCTGAGGGAGGAAATGGTGGTGTGCGCCTTGGCGCGCTCGGCGCTGTTGGCCTGTGCGGGTGCCGCGAAGGATGCGGGGGCGCCCAGGGTCGTGACGAGTGCTGCGGCGGTACCCAGGCTCAGAGCGGTGCGTGCGACACCGCGCGCTGAGGGGTGAGTGGTAAAAGACATCGAGGTCCTTTGCGTATGTGAGTGCCGGAAGCGGCAAGTGGGTTGGTCATCCACTCACATAAATGCACCTTCGAGAAAATATTTGCATTCTTTTGCATATTTGCTTGTGAGGAGCGAATAGAAAAAGAAAATGCACATCACTGCATTGATGTGTATTTTTCTCTAAACCCCCGTGCGGGAGTTCATCGGAAGTAGTTTATGTGGTGAGATATCGCTATCCTAGCACCTTTTTCTATGTTTGGCGGGGCTAAAACTCGATAGTGTGGCGTAAATAATGAGATTTTTCTTTCATGTAAATGCAGATAAAGAAATGCCTAGTCGGAATATTCTCGCGACTTAAAGTAGTGATTTAAGTTTTACTCATCTATGCATAAAATGACCTGCATCACAAAGGTTATTTTATTCATAAAGTAACTGAAAAAGGGTGCTAGAGTATCTCACGGTGCGTACCCGTGCACGCACATTGTGGAACCACTTCACAGCACACACAATGCACCAACACCTCACTCTTCCGTATTCACTCGTACCGAGCACACGCCCTCAACGCGAGACGGCAACGCTACGCCGCATCGTGCGCACCCGGTACCACTCACCTCAAGGACGTCCATGCTTCGCATTGCTCGCCCCTCGCAGGCACGCTCCTCACAGCGTTCCCTGCTGAGCTTCGTCACCGCAACCTGCCTGCTCTCGGCAAGCGTGATCCCCGCCGTGGCGGCACCCACCGCGCAGGCCACCCACGCAACCCAGGCTTCTGCGGCGGCACAGGCTTCTAACACCACCCAGTCCGCGCCCGTGGCATACAACCGCTTCATCATCACTTACACCGATGAGGCGAAGAACGCCGCCTCCGCTGACGCCACCGCAGACCAGATTGATTGGTCCGCAGCCGCCGGTACCCAGCAGGCAACCTGGAGCGACGCACTCTACGCGGGCATCAGCTCCGAGGTGCAGAGCATTGACGAGCTGCTGAACATTAAGACCAGCTACGTCCGCTCCACCGCGCTGGATGCCAGCGTGGTCACCACCTCCGCGGAGCTCACCCCCGCGCAGGCGCAGCAGTACATGAACGCCCTGAGCGCGAACTCCAAGGTCGCCTCCGTGTCGCCCGATATGCGCCGCTACGCCACCGTGGACAACACCTCGGAGACCGTCAAGATCAACGACCCGAAGATGAACCGCATGTGGTCCCTCACCGGTGAGAAGGGCGTCTCTGCGCTGGAGGCGTGGGGCACCACCCGCGGTAAGGGCGTAACCGTGGCGGTGCTGGACTCCGGCATTACCGCCCACCCGGACTTGGACGTTAACGTGCTGCCCGGCTACGACTTTATTGCCGAGTCGGCGTTCTCCAACGACGGTAACGGCCGCGACTCCGACCCGACCGATGCTGGCAACTGGACCGTAGATAACCAGTGCTTCACCGGTTCGAAGGCGACCGCCTCCGACTGGCACGGCACCCACGTGGCGGGCACTATTGCCGCTATCGCGAACAATAACGAAGGCATTGCCGGTGTGGCACCCGAGGCGAAGATTGTGCCCGTGCGCGTTCTGGGCGCCTGCGGCGGCTTCGACTCGGACATCACCGACGGTATTATCTGGGCTGCTGGCGGTAGCGTGCGCGGCGTTCCGGCAAACCAGAACCCCGCCCAGGTCATTAACATGTCCATCGGTAGCGAGGGCACCTGCACCACCCCGTACCGCCAGGCGATTGCTCAGGCGAATAAGCGCGGCTCCATCGTGGTTGTCGCGGCGGGTAACAACAACTTTGATGCCTCGAAGTCCAGCCCCGGCAACTGCGAGGACGTCATCAATGTGGGCGCAACCGATAAGAATGGCAAGCGCTCCTACTTCTCTAACTACGGCTCCCGCGTGGACGTGAGCGCACCCGGTGGCGACCGCCGCTACTGGGGTGGCGGTATTCTCTCCACCCTGAACGCCGGTAAGACTGCTCCCGGTAAGGCCGACTACGCCGAGTACCAGGGCACTTCCATGGCGGCACCGCATGTTGCCGGTATTGTGGCGCTCATGAAGTCGGTCGACCCGAAGCTGACGTATGC
The DNA here is from genome assembly GCF_001813145.1 of Rothia sp. HMSC066G02. Lineage (NCBI taxonomy): Bacteria > Bacillati > Actinomycetota > Actinomycetes > Micrococcales > Micrococcaceae > Rothia > Rothia sp. HMSC066G02. The sequence goes on from NZ_KV811583.1 coordinate 3,886, forward strand.
TCAGGCGAAGAAGGCTCTGCAATCCACCTCTCAGGGTGTTGAGTGCGACCAGTCCGCGTGCGGTTCCGGCATTGTGAATGCGGCGCGCGCGGTTCAGCAGGTCCGCTCCGACCGTGAGGCTGCGGATGCTGCCGCGGCTGAAGAGGCGGCACGCAAGAAGGCTGAGGAGGAGGCCGCACGTAAGAAGGCGGCTGAAGAGGCGGCACGCAAGAAGGCTGAAGAGGACGCTAAGCGTCAGCAGGCCCCCGCACCTAAGGCAACTCCTGCACCGAAGGTGACCCCGGCTCCGAAGGCCAGGACCCGCCCGTCCCGCCCGGTGACCCGCCCCTCCTACCCGTCGCGTCCGCGTCACGGTCACACCTCCCGTTACCGCTCCTGGTACGGTGCATCCGCGAACACCTACCCGAGTAGCGGCTACCCGAACAATGGTTACTTGGGCTTCGCGACCGGTAACCGCCGCTAGTCGAAACTCGTTTTAGATACGAAAAGCCCCCGATGAGTTCTCTCATCGGGGGCTTTTACTATGCGCTGTCGACTGGGCCTGGTGCGGAGCCGGTAGCGGATAGCTTATTGTTCATTGACCTCGCGGGGCTTCTGCGCGGGGTTGGTGACCAGCGGTTCGTCCTGGGTGATGGGCTCGGCGTCACCGTTCAGGTCGTAGACCTGGGCATCTTCGGGGATTTCCATGGCGGGTGCGCCGGGAATCCGGTCGTAGTCACCGGTGAGGCTCTCGCCGTTGGCTCCTGCCGTGAGAGCTTCTGTGGTTGCTTTGGCTGCCTCGGCGGCGGCGGCTCTATCGGCAATCTTGGTGTTAGACGCGCCTGCGCTCAGTCCCTTAGAGATCACCTTGATTGTCTTGCGCGGTCGCAGGTAGGTCACCCTACCGTTCGCGTCCAGGTTTCCAGCCTGTTTAGCCAGGTTGAAGCTGTTGATAATACCTCGGCTGCAGAAATACTTATCGCATTTGATGCGGTTCGTCCCCATGAGGGTGAACGCCTCCTCGACCTGCTTAGTGGTCATGGAGGTGCCGTTGACCAGCTGCTGTGCCAGCAGAGCGGAGACGTGCGGTGCCGACATGGAGGTGCCGCTCTCATAGTCGTAGCTGAACTTAGTGTTATCAGGGCGGTCGAGGCTGTTCATGGACAGGGTGAGGATGTCCTCACCCGGTGCCGAGATGTTAACCCTCGTGCCGTAGTTGGAGAACGAAGCTCGCGTGCCAGCCTTGGTGGTTGCACCAACCGTGATGACGCCCATGCAGTTGGCGGGCGCGTACTTGGACGCCTCCGTGTTGCCGTTACCTGCCGCGGCGACCACGATTGCGCCCTTGGAGCGGGCGATGTTGATGGCGCGCTGGTAAGCGGCGGGGCACTGGGTTACGGTGCCGATGGACATGTTGATGATCTTGGCGGGGTAGGTGTTATCAGGCACCCCGTCGACGTGTCCGCCGGCTGCCCAGATGATGGCGTCGGCAATGTCGGAGGTGCGGCCACCGCATCGGCCCAGCACGCGCACGGGCTGCACACGGGCAAGGTCGGCGGTACCAACCATGCCCATGCCGTTGTTGCCGCGGGCGCCGATAATGCCGGCAACGCTGGTGCCGTGCCAGGTGGAGGTGTGGGCGTTCGCTTGATCCTTGCAGAGGTTGTAGGGTGCGTAGTCGCCTTCATCCAGGGGGTTGGGATCGCGGCCGTTGCCGTCGCGGGCGCTGAGCGGGTCGCTGACGAAGTCGTAGCCGTTCGCCATGCCGGTGACCAGGTCGGGGTGCGGCACGTAGCCGGTGTCGAGCACGGCGACCTTCACGTTTGCGCCGCGGCGCAGGCGAGCGTTACCGGTGTTCTGCACGCCGGTGGTGGGGTTGGTGAGGTTCCACTGCTTGCTGTACTGCGGGTCGTTGAACTGGAAGGTGATGTCGCCTTCTGCGGCGGGGTAGTTGATGTAGTCGGGCTCGACGGATGCTACGTCCGGGTCGGAGGCGACCTTCGCCATGAACTCCTTTGCCTCGTTTTTGTTGAGGGTTTTGGAGGTCTGGATGACGGCGTCATCGGTGGAGGTGTTGTGCAGGAACTTGGTATCGACGTTCAGCGCTTCGCTGACGACCTCGACAGTGTCCATGATGTCGTCAACAATGCCGCGGACTGCGTCCCAGTCGCCGTCGCGCTGCATTTTGCGCTGCTTGGCTTCCTTGGTGTAGGTGACGATGAATCGGTCGAACACCTGCTGGGGGAGCGTACCGGGCGCCGCCGCGGTGGGGGTGTTGGGGCGTGCCGCGCCGTTGCGTGTGAGGGTGAGGGGGCTGACGGGCCCTTCAATCTGGGGCGCTGCCTGAGCTGCTGCCAGGATGGCTTCGTCGCTGGGCCCCTGCGCGAGGACGGCGGGTAGGTCGCCTCCGAAGAGGATGACGCCGGCGGCGAGCAGGCTCAGTGCTGCGCGTGCGGGGCGCTTGCGGCGGCGGTTATCGATGCAGTGGTTATCGATGCGGGGGCGAGGAGGTGTTTCGGTGCGCTGCGCACCGATGTATGGAAGCCTCATCTGGTTCTCCTGATGTAGGTGGTATGCGGACTGTGTGATGTGTACTGGTGTTTCCGTCTGTAGGTGCGCGAGGTGCGTATATGGTTTTTACGGGGCAGTAAAAGAGGCCTTTTTGGGCGCGCTGAAGTAATGAATGGGGTGAGGGAATAGCGTTTCTTTGACCCTTTTTTGCGTACCGAAAGAACCCTTTTTGGACGGTGTGCAACGTACATTTCTAAGGTATCACTTCAAGGTGAACTTGAGGGATTTTTGAGGTGCTTTTCACGGGTTAATGTGCAGAAAATCAACCTCTGGAGGCTGAATAGCGCCCAATGATTGAGAGTTTATGTAAGTAAAGCTTGAGGGTTGGAATGTGCGAGGCAGGATATGCGGTACCTCTTGCTGACAGGGGAGAGAAATAAATGTTTTAACACTATGGTGTAAGCACTAGAATGCATTAAAAATGCAGTTGATAGCAAAAAATAAAAATAGCCCAAAATACGCGTGAAAATAAATAAAAAGCTGGCATCAAACACGCGGGACAGCACGCCCCGCCGGTAGACACACAGACCGGGGCGGCCACCGCATGGGTGACCGCCCCGGTCTATAGAATCATCAGCACCAGCAAGCTGGCGCTCGCTACCTACTGGAGAAAGCGTCCTTAGGAAGCGTAGGAGCCCAGCAGGCGAACCGCGCCGCCGTCCACGCCCTTAGCGCCCTGCACGTAATCGGGGTTGTTAGCCTCGGGCTCACCGGCGGCAACAACGTCACCCATAATCCAGGAGGGGATACCGCGGTCGTTCAGACGCTTGGTAGCAGCCTCAGCCACGGAGGGGTCAACGATAGCGATCATGCCCACGCCCAGGTTCAGGGTGCGTTCCAGGTCGGCAAGGGGCACGTTGCCCAGCGAACCGATCAGGGAGAAGATGGCGGGAATCTGCCAGGTGGAGCGGTCCACGCGACCCTCCAGGCCCTGAGGCAGAACGCGAGCCAGGTTAGCAGCCAGGCCGCCGCCGGTCACGTGGGAGAAGCCGCGTACACCGCTGCCGGTGGTGCCGTCTTCGCCGTTGACGGGGAATGCCGCTGCCAGGTCCAGGCAGTCTGCCGCGTACACGCGGGTGGGTTCGAGCAGCTCTTCACCGATGGTGCGGCCCAGCTCGTCCACCTGACGCTCCAGACCCCAGCCGGCAACGTTCAGGACCTTGCGGACCAGAGAGTAGCCGTTGGAGTGAATACCGGAGGATGCCATAGCAATCAGCACGTCGCCCTCACGCACGCGCTCGGGGCCGAGCAGCTCGTCAGCCTCAACCAGACCGGTTGCCGCACCCGCAACGTCGTACTCGTCTTCTGCGAGCAGGCCGGGGTGCTCGGCGGTTTCGCCGCCAACCAGAGCGGTGCCAGCCTGTGCACATGCGCCAGCGATACCGCGCACAATGTCAGCGATACGCTCGGGAACGACCTTGCCGGTGGCAATGTAGTCGGTCATGAACAGCGGCTTCGCACCGCACACGACGATGTCGTCCACGACCATGCCGACCAGGTCGTAACCGATGGTGTCGTGAATATCGAGTGCCTGCGCAATAGCGACCTTGGTGCCCACACCGTCAGTGGAGGTGGCAAGGTAGGGCTTGCGGTACTTGACCAGCTCGGAGACGTCGTACAGGCCCGCGAAGCCGCCCACGCCACCAACGACGGAGGAGTTGTGGGTTGCCTTGATAGCGCCCTTCATCAGCTCAACGGCGCGATCGCCAGCCTCTACGTCAACACCTGCGCTTGCGTAGGTTACGGTGGTGGTGTTCTCGCTCATTAGGATTCCTTCGGGGTAGTGGTAGCGGAGGAGTTTGCGGGGGTGCGGTCCTGCTCGGTGAGCAGTGCCTCGAGGTCGGCGTCGGGGCCGGGGTTGCACATGCCCATACCGGCATCGTCTGCGGCAATCTGTACTGCGGAGGGGTCGAACTTCGTTTCGAGAGTTTCGGTGCCTTCGCGGGTTTCAATGGAGACAGCCTCGGCGTGCTCGGGCTTGGAGGGAACGGGACGTTCCACGGTCACCTCTGCCGCCTTACCGGCGAGGGGGCCGCCCTTGCCCTTTTCCTCAGCGTCGAAGAGGGACTTGCCGCGTCGTTCTTCGCTGGGCAGTTCAATCGGGTACTCGCCGGTGAAGCATGCGGTACACATGTTTTCGGCGGGCTGCTCGGTGGCTGCCATCATGCCGTCCTGGGAGATGAAGCCGAGCGAGTCGGCACCCAGGGAGGAAGCGATTTCGTCCACGGACAGGCCGTTAGCGATCAGCTCCGCGCGGGAGGCGAAGTCAATACCGTAGAAGCAGGGCCACTTTACGGGCGGGGAGGAAATGCGCACGTGCACTTCCTTCGCGCCGGCTTCGCGGAGCATACGCACGAGCGCGCGCTGGGTGTTACCGCGAACGATGGAGTCGTCAATAACGACGAGGCGCTTGCCAGCAACCACGGACTTGAGCGGGTTCAGCTTCAGACGGATACCGAGCTGGCGGATGGTCTGCGAGGGCTGAATGAAGGTTCGACCCACGTAAGCGTTCTTGACCAGACCGTTACCGTAAGGAATGCCGGACTCTTCGGCGTAACCGATAGCAGCCGGAACACCGGATTCGGGGGTGGGCATGACCAGGTCAGCTTCGACGGCGTGTTCGCGGGCGAGCTGACGGCCCATTTCTACGCGGGATTCGTAGACGCTACGGCCGGAGATGGTGGTGTCCGGGCGAGCGAGGTAAACGTACTCGAAGACGCAACCTGCGGGCTTAGCCTCAGCGAAGCGCTGGGAGCGCAGGCCGTTCTCGTCAATGGTGAGGAATTCGCCGGGTTCAACTTCACGCACGAAGGATGCGCCGACAATATCAAGTGCCGCGGTTTCGGATGCGACAACCCAGCCGCGCTCCAGGCGACCGAGTACGAGGGGGCGTACACCCTGCGGGTCGCGTGCGGCGTAGAGGGTGTTCTCATCCATGAAGGTGAGGCAGAAGGCACCGCGCAGGGTCGGCAGCAGGTCGAGTGCTGCTTCTTCGAGGGAATCGAAGTCGTGCTCCGCCAGCAGGGCGGTGACGAGTGCGGTGTCGGTGGTGTTACCCTGGGCGAGTTCGCCGTGCTTGGGGGGCTTGCCGCCGTTCTTTTCAATCAGACGCTCGTAGAGGTCTGCCGAGTTGGTGAGGTTACCGTTGTGCGCCAGGCAGAGCGTGCCGTGCGGGGTGGTACCGAGAGTCGGCTGTGCGTTAGCCCAGTGGGATGCGCCGGTGGTGGAGTATCGGGCGTGGCCGATAGCGTGGTCGCCGGGCATGGAGCTGAGGGTGGCTTCGTCAAAGACCTGGGAGACGAGTCCCATATCTTTGTACACGTGGATACGTTTGCCGTTACTGGTTGCGATACCTGCTGATTCCTGGCCGCGGTGCTGGAGTGCGTACAGGCCGTAGTAGGTTAGCTTTGCCACGTCCTCGCCGGGTGCCCAGACGCCGAAGACGCCGCAGGCGTCCTTGGGGCCGTGGTCAATCGGATCGAGATCGTGAGTGAGTTTTCCGTCGGGGCGAATCAATTCACTTCTTTTCGACGTTGGGACTGCGGATGCGTCTGCGCAGGCGCAAGATTAGGGCGTGTTGCCGCACTCACACCTGCCTGCGTGTGCCGTAGCATACACCAGACCTTTAAAAGTGTACCGGGTTTCGGGGTCGATGCGGTGAAGGATATGCTAAATACCTCAGGATGGACCGCTAGAACGGGCAATAAACACACCAAATCACGAAAACTGCGTGGGCCTGCGGGCTCGTAGCAAGTTCTAGAAAAGCGGCAACAGGCCCGAAAGGTCACTGCGCTCGCCCGAAGCGTCCAGCGCACCGGCACCCACCGCCTGCGCCCACGAACACGCACCCAACACCAGCGCCGCCCACACGAACGGACGCGCCTCCACCACGGACGGCGGGGTGCCGCGCGTATGGCGAGGACCCGCCACGCACTGGGTCACCCCCAGCGGGGGCACACGCACCTCCACGCTATTGCCGGGGGCGAGGGTCGCAAGCTCCTCAAGGGTGAAGCGAACGAAGGTCGCACGCACCGAACGGGGGAGCGCGGCAAACGCCTGCTCCACCTCGGGGCTGTTCAGCAGGTACTCGCCTCGGGTGTGCGAATCTGCAGGCTCGCCGGCTGCCGCACGCTGCGCCTCAAAGAAAGCACGCACTTCGCGTACCGCCGCCATGCCGTCTGCTTCGGAAGTTTTACGTCGAATCGCCACGATTAGTCCTCTTCCGGGGCGCCGGGAACCAGACCCTCGCGGGTGAAAAGCTCCTCATACACACGCAGCTCGCCCACCACAACCGGCTTGCCGTCCACGTAGCCGCCGGTCACCGGGTGAACCACCAGCGCGAGTAGGCGCTCGCATTCCTCGGCGCTCAGGTAGCCGCCAGCGGCGAGAGCACGCAGAGCCACGGCGTACATGGCGCGGTGCGAACCGTCGCTCATCTTCACCACCACGGACGCGCCCGAACGCAGACCAATGCAGAGCACGCCCTCCGCACCGCCCTTGACGATCGCGTCCAGTTCTTCGCTGAGCACGGTGTCGGGGGAGCCGGGTGCCTGAATCAGTTCGGGGTAGTCCACCATGGCGGTGGCGACCGTGGAGGCGCGCGCATCCGCGCCGAGGTTGCGGATTGCCGCACCCAGGGTCGAGTAGGCGCGTGCGGCACCGGCAAGGGAGACGGCGTGCACGGGCGCACCGCAGCCATCAACGCCGATTGCGGCTACCGGCTCGCAGGTGAACGCCTCAATTTCTTCGGTGATGACCTGCTGCAGCGGGTGTTCGGGGTCGAGGTAGTTGTGCAGGGTCCAGTTCTGCGAGCCTTCTTCGAGGTCTCCGCGTTCAAGCTTGGCGGTGCACGCCCACAGGAAGGCGGCGTGCTTGCCGGAGCAGGGGTGCGCCAGGGCAGTAGCGGCAAGGTTCGCCTGAACCATTGCCTGGCGTGCCTGCTTGTCGGAGGGGAGTGTGGGCTTGAGTGCCAGGTTTGCCGGGGTGAGCGGGTTGGTTTCGGTGCTGCCCTGGGTGAGTACGTCCTGCACGGCGCGCATCTGCTCGAAGGTGCCTCGATGCGAGCCGCAGGCGATGGCGACCTGGGAGCCGCGCAGGGGCGCGCCCGCCTTCATAGATCCGATGGCTTGCAACGGCTTAGCGGCGGAGCGCAGGTAGAAGGGCTCGTGAATATCACCGAGGGCAAGCTGTACATCGCCGTCGGGGTTGAGCAGGATGAGGCGGCCGCGGTGTCGTGCCTCAATGAGGTTGTTGCGGGTGAGTTGCGCGAGTTCTACGTCGAAGGCGCTACTGGGGTTGGTGGTGTGAGTGGTTGCCTGTGGGGTGGTGCTGTTGGTCATTCTTCTAGTTTAAGGGGTGTATTGTTCTGCCTTATGTGCGCGGTTTTACGTGTATAGGGCGGCTCAGAATGGTATCCCCCGCAAATATTTCCGTGCAGAACGTTGCCTGTAAGGGTGGGGCGGATTCATCCTTATTTTTGTATGTTTACGTGATATTTTTGGGCTGACAGTGAGCTGTATATGTGATACCTCTCATATTAATTGGTGGTAGGGGTTACGTCTTTAGCATGGGGAGGAATAGAATATTCGTGGAGTATACCCGTGAGGTCTGCGCATACCTCTCAAAATGGGAGCGGCCCCTTCCTAGCGCCATGTATCCTAGCGCCACCTATCCTGGAGCCACCTAGAACAGATCCTCCCATCATCTACGTCTCCACTGTTTGCGAGAACGACAGCACCAGATAATACGCACACTAGATCATCAGAAATAGGTAATTTTATGGCAGAGCAGAACAACTCTTCTTCCACCACCCCTAAGAACACCGCAGAAAAAAGCGGCATGAGCGCTGAATCTGAATTTCACGCCAAGTTTTTCCCCATTCTTGCGCGAGTCGCTTCGATTACTGCCGTGCTCATGTATGTCTTCTACTTCCCGCAGATTATCGGTAACCTGAACGGTCACAAGGGCGACTGGATTCAGCCCCTGGTAGCCGCTATAAACTGCACTCTATGGTTGCTGTACGGCCTGTGGCGCCCCAAGAAGGACATACCAATTGTCATCGCTAATGCCCCCGGCATTGTTTTTGGTGGTCTTGCGGCTGTGACAGCATTGGTTTAACCCGAATCAAAGCCACCTATGTTGTGGTGAATACTCACCCGATGCGGTTCTTCTCTGATAGGCATTCTTTTGAGCGTGCCGCTAGATGAGAAGAGCCGCATTTTTAGTGAGCCCAGCTCACATTTTTAGAGTGATACCGGGTACCCTGAATAGCATGAAGGTTTTGGTACTGGGCCCCGGCGGCCGCGAACACGCAATTATTCGAGCGCTTCTGCGCGACCCTGAGGTAACCGAGGTGCACAGCGCCCCCGGCAATGCCGGCATTGCCCAGGACGTTCCCGTCCACGCAATTGATGCGAATGACCCCGCCCAGGCAACCGCCCTGGCACGCGAACTGAACGCCGACCTGGTCGTTATCGGCCCGGAGGCGCCCCTGGTCGCAGGTGTCTCCGATGCACTGCGTGAGGCGGGTTTTGATGTTTTCGGCCCCTCCGCAGCTGCCGCTCAGCTGGAGGGTTCTAAGGCTTTCGCTAAGCAGGTCATGGAAGAGGCTTCCGTGCCGACTGCCCGCGCTTACGTGGCAACGAATGCTGCTGAGGCGCAGGCTGCCCTGGACGAGTTCGGTGCACCCTATGTGGTGAAGGACGACGGCCTGGCAGCAGGTAAGGGCGTTGTGGTGACCGAGGACCGCACCGCAGCACTGGAGCACGCTCAGGCTTGCTTCAACGCTGGCGGTACCGTGGTCATCGAAGAGTTCCTGGACGGCCCCGAGGTGTCCCTCTTCGTCATTTCTGACGGTAAGAACGTTCTGCCGCTGTCCCCGGCTCAGGACTTCAAGCGCATTTTTGACAACGATGAGGGCCCGAATACCGGCGGTATGGGCGCCTACACCCCGCTTCCCTGGCTGCCCGAGGGCTTCGTGCAGGAGGTCGTGGAGAAGGTTGCCCGCCCGACCGTGGCTCGTATGGCTGAGCGCGGCACCCCGTTCGTGGGTGTGCTCTTCTGCGGCCTGGCTGTGACCAGCCGCGGCGTGCGCGTTATCGAGTTCAACGCCCGCTTTGGCGACCCGGAAACCCAGGCGGTTCTGGCGCGTCTGCGCACCCCGCTGGGTCAGCTGCTGCGTGCGGCTGCTCGCGGTGAAATTTCTGAGGGTACCGAGCTGGATTGGGATCCCCGCACCGCAGTGGACGTGGTTATGGCTGCTGAGAACTACCCTGACACTCCCCGCAAGGGTGATGTTATCTCCGGTCTGGATGAGGCGAATGCTCTGGAGGGCGTGCACGTGATTCACGCGGGCACCGTGGTTTCCGGCGAGGAAATCCACACCGCCGGCGGCCGCGTGCTGGCCGTCGTGGCGCTCGGTGAGAACCTGGGCGCCGCCCGCGACGCCGCCTACGAGGGCGTTCGCGCTATCTCCTGGGCTGGCGCGCAGTACCGCACCGACATCGCGCTGAAGGCTGTGGAGAACCGCATCCACATTCCCGCCCCGCGCGGCTAAAACCTAAGGTGACCGGCTTCCCCGCTTGAGGGTGGGGGAGCCGGTCGCTTCTTTGCCACTCGCTTCTTTATTCCTTGCCGCCTCAGCTTTTCCCGGGTTCATTTCCTCGGCTCGGGGTGCTGTCGGCGGCGACCGGGGTAGGTTGGGCTCTCAAGATTGTGCCGTATTGATGGCTGATGGCACTATCGGTAGCCGCGCCTGTCGCGGTATTGTAATTACACAGACTTTTTGCATCCACATCACACCACCTCATCAGGAGAAATTCTCATGACTTCTCGTTCTAACCCCGTGGAGATTCCTGGCTGGACTCACATTTATTCCGGCAAGGTCCGCGACCTGTACGTTCCGAATGAGGAACGTTTTGACGCTACCGGCCTGACCGTCAATGATGACGCTGAGCTGCGTGCCGGTTCGGTCATGGTTGTTGCCTCGGACCGTATTAGCGCGTTTGACCGTATTCTACCCACCGAGATCCCGGATAAGGGCAAGATTCTGACTCAGATGTCCCTGTGGTGGTTTGAGCAGCTTAAGCAGGTTCCGAACCACGTGTTGTCCACTGACGTTCCGGATGTTGTGGCTGGTCGAGCAATGATTTGCCGCTCCCTGAACATGTTCCCGGTGGAGTGCATTGTGCGCGGTTACCTGACCGGTTCGGGTTTGGCTGTGTACAACGAGACTGGTGAGATTGCTGGCGTGAAGCTGCCTGCGGGTCTGGTGGATGGTTCCCGCCTGGACACCCCGATTTTCACTCCGACCGGTAAGGCTGAGGTGGGTGAGCATGATGAGCTGGTGACCCGTGAGGAGCTGTACGCTGAGGTTGGTCAGCCGGTGGGTGAGCGCCTGGAGGAGCTGAGCCTGAGCCTGTACACCACTGCGGAGAAGATTGCTCGTGAGCAGGGCATTATTCTGGCGGATACCAAGATGGAGTTCGGTACTGATTCGTACCGCGGCGAGATCACCCTGGGTGATGAGGTTCTGACTCCGGATTCTTCGCGTTTCTGGGACGCTCAGCAGTATGAGCCGGGTCGTGCGCAGCCGAGCTTTGATAAGCAGTATGTGCGTGACTGGTTGCGTTCCCCGGAGGCGGGTTGGGACGGTTCGGATAACGTGCCGCACCTGCCTGAGGAGGTTGTGGAGAAGACTCGTGCCCGTTACGTTGAGGCGTATGAGCGTCTGACCGGCACGAAGTTCTAAACCGAATATTCGGGCTCAATAAGTCTTTGATAAAGGGCGGTGCCCCGGAAGGTCATTCTTCCGGGGCACCGCCCTTAGCTATGTGGGTTTATGAGAGCGAGATACGAATGTGAGGGGTGCACCTTAGCTGCTGTGCACGCCTTCGTGGCATAAATCCTCGTGCAGAATATCCCGCGCCGGATGCTGCCGCGCCCGCTCCTCCGCAGCCCTGTCAGACAGCGAATAAAACCACGTAATGTGCTCGCACACCCGCTCATAGGCTGCCTGCTCATCGTGAGAGGCAATCGCCTCAATAATGCCGTAATGCTGCTGCTGCAACGTGCGCTTGACCGCCTCCCAATCCTTCAGGAAAGGAACCGCCTCCTGCACATAACTCATCGTCGCCATGTGCAGAGAGTCGATCACCGTATCAAGCACAATATTGCCGCCGAGCTTCGACAGCTCATAGTGAAAACGCGTATCGCAGAAATGGAAACGCTCATCGCTGATCTGCTCATCCATCTCCGCCAGATGTACGCGCGCCCGCTCCAGCGCTGCCGCACGCTCCGGAGTATCCGGCGCTGCGGCTGCCGCACGTGCCGCGGGGCCCTCCAACAGCAGGCGGGTTGAGACAACGTCCTTCACCGGCAGGCTACGGGTCGCAATGTGCATGCGCAACGCCCAGCTGAGCGCATCCGACGGCTCCGAAATGATAATCGCGCCCGACTTCGGTCCCGAACCGGTACTGGAACGAATCAGGCCCAACGCGTTCAAAACCCGAAGGCCCTCACGGACCGAGGGGCGGGAAATGCCGTGCCGTGCGGCAAGCTCACGCTCGGAGGGGAGCTTATCGCCCACACGCAACTCACCCAGGCGCAGGCGCCGCTCAAAGGTCTCCAGGATGATGCTGTAGCTGCGGTCCGCCAGAATCGGCTGGCGCTCAACCGCAGGGGGCGCCTCTGCAGGCTGGGTGTCGTCAAAAGAACGAGGCATACTCTCTCCTGATAACGAGGCGGATAACGAAAAGAAGTCTCGACTCAGCATGTTCTCCCAAACTATTGGGGCAACCTATCGAGTCATAAGGGGCATAAAAAGCGGGGCGGCGATACCGGAAAGGTACGCCGCCCCGCTGTGGCCTCCGGTCAAACCGGGGCGAATGTCCTACTGTTCGTGAAGCGGATGCTTCAGGAACTCTCTAAAACCTGAGCTTCAGATTAGGGAATCATGAAGGACAGCACGTTGGTCTGCAGGAAGACCAGGACGCAGACGAACAGGAGCATAGCGAAGGACCAGGGGAGGACAGCCTTGAGGATGTCGGATTCCTTGCCTTCCATGTCCACGGAGGTAGCAGCAATAGCCAGCGACTGCGGGGAGATCATCTTACCGACCACACCACCGGTGGTGTTAGCAGCCAGCATGAGCTCGGGGGTTGCGCCGTGGATACCTGCGTGCTGCAGGTTCTCAGCAGCAGACACCTGCAGCTTGGAGAACAGTGCGTTCGCGCTGGTGTCCGAACCGGTCACAGCGGTACCGATCCAGCCCAGAGCCGGTGCGAGGAACGCGTAGACGGTGCCCAGGCCTGCCAGGAAGGTACCCATAGCAATGGTCTGACCGGAGAAGTTCATGACGTATGCCAGTGCCAGAACCGAAGCAATGGTCAGGATGGACCAGCGCATGCGGTAGACAACGGAACCGAACTCGGTGAAGATTGCCGGGAACTTGAAGGCGTAGCGGCCCTTCTCGTTGAAGAAGAAGTAGACCACAGCAACAACCAGACCGGAAATGATCAGCAGGGTGCCGGGGTTGGACATCCACGCGAAGTTGTAGACAGCGTCCTTGACGGGCTTGCCGTCAGCGGTGACGAGGCGGGAGCTCAGAGCCTGGATATCAATCTTGATGACGAAGCTCTTCAGCCATGCCTTCAGGCCAGCGTGCAGGTTAGCAACACCGAAGATTGCAACGACGATGACGTAGGGCAGCAGTGCCATCCAGACGCGAACGGCGGGCAGAGCTTCCTTCTCTTCAGCCTGTGCGGGCAGACCGTAGCGTTCACGAACGCCTGCGACGCCGCGCGGCTTCCAGAACTGCAGGAAGATCACGGCAACGCCCATGGAGACGATGCAGGCAACAACGTCGGTCAGGTTGTATGCGGGGGTAGCGGCGGTGACCCACTGTGCGATAGCGAAGGAAACGCCGATGACCAGTGCGGGCAGCCAAGCGTCCTTCAGGCCCTTCATGCCGTCGAGGATGACGAGCAGGATGAGCGGAACGAGCATTGCCAGGAACGGAGCCTGGTGACCAACGATGGTTGCGATAACGTGTGGGTCCTTGCCGCCGACTTCACCTGCGGTGGTAATCGGGACAGCAACCGCGCCGAATGCCACGGGTGCGGTGTTAGCGAGCAGAACGGTGATAGCAGCCTTGAGGGGCTTGACGCCCAGTGCCAGAATCATGGTTGCGGTAATTGCAACGGGAGCGCCGAAGCCAGCCAGTGCCTCGAGCAGACCACCGAAGCAGAATGCGATGAGGATAGCCTGGATGCGCAGGTCGCCGCCGCCGAGGCGGTCGAAGACGCGGCGCAGGTCTTCGAATCGACCGGAGAGAACGGTGATCTGGTAGAACCAGATGGCGCCCAGAATCACCCAGCAGATGACCAGGCCGTAGATGGCGCCGCGGACGGCGCTCAGGCCGGCGAGGTCAGCGGGCATGTGGAAGCCCAGCGCTGCTACGAGGATGGATGCTGCCAGTGCCACGAGTGCGGACCAGTGAGCGCGTGCCTTAACGCCCAGTAGCATCACAAAGAAGGTGAGGAGGGGAATGGTTGCCACGAGCGCGCTGAGGCCGAGGCTACCTCCCACTGCATTGGTTACAGCGGTATAAGTTTCCACTGGAACTCCTTTGGTTCAGGGTGTGTCTTGTGTGTGGTCAGACCATAGATAATCCCGCTGGGGAACGGGTCATTGTTTCCCATGCGGGGATGTGGTCAGACCATTGATCGCATGTTTAGAAGAGTAGCGGATAGTGCGGCGTTTCACCAAAAGTGACCTGACTCATTTCCGCGACTAAGGGGTGTCTGGAGGGTTTGTATCCCGTGAATTTACCGAAATATTGCGGCTCTGACAGTTAATGCCAGCTTCTGAAACTCGAATATTTCTGAAGGCGTAAAGGATTGGGTGTATGAGTGACTGCTTTATCTATTGAGGAACCTTCAACTGTGGGCACATTCTTGAAAAGAATGTTGTGTTAAAGAGGAGTCGCCCCATAAAACAATCATTAACGCTTCAGAAAGGCGGATTTCTAGGGGGTTTAGCCGCCAAAGATGTGTGTTTGATAAACGTTCAATAATTAAAGAGGCATAGGGGGTGTGGCGAGAGTGAAAACTAGATGAGGTCATATGTACCGGAAGGTAGGAAAATATACCTTAAGGTCAGGTAGACCTAACCCATTATTTAACAAGGAAAGTATGCGCTATTTCGACTAGAGAAAAGCCGTCCAACGGTGTTAAATGGCTAGAAAGATAAAAGACATCACCACGGTTTCTGATCCCACCGCATCCCACCTCCACTTGGGGCGCGCACATTAGCCGGAACCATCCGGCCCAGCTTCCCCGACTCAATACATCTGAGTCGCTTCTTTGGAAGACCGAACTTGTTCGGACTGTGCCCCGCCTGCCCCAGACGCAGGCGGTGAGACCGAGAAACTCTGAACACAGAGGAAAGGACGGACAAGTCATGCGCATTGCACTCTTCTCCACGTGCATCGTTGACGGCATGTACCCCCGCGTAGCACGCGCCACCGTCGAAATTCTTGAGCGCCTGGGCCACGAGGTTGTCTTCCCCCCGAACCAGACCTGCTGCTCTCAGATGCACGTCAACTCGGGCTACTTCGATGACGGTTACGAAGTCATCAAGAACCACGTTGAAGCTTTCGACTCCTGGGACTGGGACGTAGCTGTTGCACCCTCCGGCTCCTGCGTTGCTTCCCTGCGTCACCAGCAGGCAATGGTCGCACGTAGCCGCGGCGACGAAGCGCTGGCTCTGAAGGCAGAGCAGATTGCTTCCCGCACCTTCGAGCTTTCCCAGCTGCTAATCGACATCCTGGGCATCACCAACGCTGCCGAGCAGCTCGGCTCCTACTTCCCCGAGCACGTCACCTACCACAGCTCCTGCCACGGTATGCGTATGCTCGGCCTGGGCACCCGCCAGCAGGACCTGGTCCGCACCGTCGAAGGCATCAAGTACACCCAGCTCGAGGGCATGGACCAGTGCTGCGGCTTCGGTGGTACCTTCTCCTTCAAGAACGCTGACGTCTCCGGCGCAATGGTCAACGACAAGGCAGACAACGTTGAAGCAACCGGTGCTTCCGTCTGCACCGGCGGCGACTGCTCCTGCCTGATGAACATCGGCGGTGCGCTGATGCGTCGCGGCTCGGACGTTCAGACCATCCACTTCGCTGAGATCCTCGCATCCACCAAGGAAAACCCGCTCAAGATTAACTCCGAGCGCGTCGAGCTCTCGATCGGCTAAGGAAAGATAAGACCTCATGACCGCTATTCAGCTTGGTATGCCCAAGGTCGTTCACTACGGCGAGGGCAACATTTTCGAAGAAACCCCCTTCCCCAAGTACGCGAAGGAAGAGCTCAAGAACGAGCAGCTACGCGCCAACCTGCGCTTCGTGACCCACGCGATCCGTAACAAGCGCGCACGCGTCACCGCAGAGGTGCCCGACTGGCAGGACCTGCGTAACACCGGTGAGTCCGTCAAGAACTACGTTCTGGCGAACCTGCCCGAGCTGCTCGAACAGTTCGAGCGTAACTTCACTGCCGCAGGCGGCCACGTGCACTGGGCACGCAACGCCACCGAGGCGAACCAGATTGCTCTGGACCTGATTCGCGAGCAGGGCGTGGACGAAATCATCAAGATTAAGTCCATGGCAACCGCAGAGACCGGCCTGAACGAATTCCTCGAGGAAAATGGCATCAACGCTATTGAGACCGACCTCGCGGAAGAAATCGTCCAGCTCGGCCACGACCGCCCCTCCCACATTCTGGTGCCCGCAATTCACCGCAACCGCCGCGAAATCCGCGACATCTTCCTGCGCGAAATTGAGGGTATTAACCCGGACATCACCGATGAGCCGGCAGAACTGGCAGAGGCATCGCGTAACCGTCTGCGTAACAAGTTCCTGAACACCACCGTGGCAGTCTCCGGCACCAACTTCGGTATTGCCGAGACCGGTACCCTGACCATCGTGGAGTCCGAGGGTAACGGCCGTATGTGCCTGACCCTGCCCGACACCCTCATTACCTTCATGGGTATTGAGAAGATTCTGCCCACCTTCCAGGACTACGAGGCATTCCTGCAGCTGCTGCCCCGCTCCTCCACCGGTGAGCGCATGAACCCCTACACCTCCATGTGGACCGGTGTGACCCCCGGTGACGGCCCGCAGAACATGCACGTCATCCTCATCGACAACGGCCGTACCGCCGTTCTGTCCGACGAGCTGGGCCGCCAGGCACTGCGTTGCATCCGCTGCTCCGCTTGCATGAACGTGTGCCCCGTATACGAGCGCGCAGGCGGTCACGCCTACGGCTCCACCTACCCGGGCCCCATCGGCGCGATTCTGTCCCCGCAGCTCTCCGGTATCGAGGCTGCAGAGAACAACTCCCTGCCGTACGCATCCTCCCTCTGTGGCGCATGCTACGAGGTCTGCCCCGTGAAGATTAACTTCCCCGAGGTCCTCGTGCACCTGCGCGCTAAGGACGTCGAGTCCAAGCACGCTATCCGCGAGTTCGAGGGCAACAAGAAGGCTCCCTTCTCGCAGATGGACGGCATGATGCTCGGTGCGAAGAAGCTCTTCACCTCCGGCAAGATGATGTCGATTGCAGAACGTGGTCTGCCCATGTCCCGCCTCATTAGCGGCCGCAAGCACAAGATCACCGCTGTTCCCGGTATCGTCGGCGGCTGGACCGCATACCGCGACATCCCCGAGCCCCCCAAGGAATCCTTCCGCAACTGGTGGAAGAAGGAGAAGGGTCAGGCTCCGGCACGCGATAACGCACAGCGCGTTGACATTCAGGCCCTCATCGAGGCAAACAAGGGTAAGGTCGCTGAGGCGGCAGCAAACGCCAAGGCAGCTATGGACGCCCAGGCAGCCCGTGAAGCTAAGGAGAACAACTAATGTCCTCTGCTAAGGAAGATATCCTCGCACGTATCCGCTCGTCCCTGGCTGACGCACCCGTCGCCCCCGAGCCCGTACGTAACTACCGCCGCGTCAGCGAGCTGAACGAAGAGCAGACCATTGAGATGCTCGTCGACCGCCTCATTGACTACAAGGCAAACGTGTTCCACGCGAACAAGGAGAACATCTCCAAGGTCATCGCAGAGCGACTGGGTGAAAAGTCCACCTACGTGGTTCCCGAGGGCCTGAACATGGAGTGGCTGCCGGCTGACACCGCTGACCGCAAGCGCGTCACCGACTCCGGTAGCACCCTCAAGCCCGGCTGCCTGAGCCTGGAAGAACTGGACGCAGTTGACGCTGTGGTCACCGGTTCGACCGTCTCCTGCGCAGAGACCGGCACGATCTTCTTGAACACCAACCCCGATGAGGGTCGCCGCGCCATCTCCCTGGTGCCCGACCACCACATCTGCGTGGTTCCCCGTTCCACCGTGGTGGAGCTGGTTCCCGAGTCGATTGAGCGTATCACCTACACCCGCCCTGTGACCATGATTTCCGGTCCGTCGGCAACCAGTGATATCGAGCTGATCCGCGTGGAGGGCGTGCACGGCCCCCGTACCCTGGACGTCATCATCTACGACGCTTAAGGTGCAGCGCCAGAAGGCAAACCTCTAAAGAAACCGCCCGAGAGCTAAGGCTCCCGGGCGGTTTCTTTATGCCCTCGAGGCTCCTAGTCTTCAGAAGCATATGCACCAGTCATGAGGATGCAAAAACGGTGGCGGGCCCATGTACCCGCCACCGTTCGGTGCTTTATATGGTTGCTTATCGACGCGCTACCTAGCGGAGCGCTGAAGGCTCTACCGTAGCGATGCCTCCGCGTTGGCGCTTAGGCACGTGCGTCGAAGTGCTGCAGACCGGAGTCCTCGCGGCTACCGCCCTGGCCATCGCCAACATCGTGGTAGTCCTTGATCCACTCGATCTTCTGAACCCACTTGACCATCTTGTAGCCGTGCATGGAGTCCGCACGCAGACGGAGCGGGCCACCGTACACATCGGGCAGGGGCTTGTCGTTCATGCCCCACGCCAGGATGGTCTCATCTTCCATTGCCATGGAGATGTCCAGGCACTCGTAGTAGGGTTCGGTCGGGCGGCCGTCGTAGGTGTGGCCCACGTGGCCGAAGGAGGTCACCATAACGTAGCGTGCCTCGTCGGTCTTCTCGACCAGTGCGAGAACGTCGCGCAGGCGTACACCCTCCCACTTGGCAATGCCGGTCCAACCCTGCATGCAGGTGTGCATGGTGATGTTGACTTCCTTGCCCAGCTGCTTGAGCTCGTCAATGCTCAGGGACTTGGATTCCTTCACCAGGCCGCCCAGCTCGAGGCGGTAGTCAACGAACTCGTGCTCCTTCAGACGGTTCCACTCGGTGCTCTCACGCTCGGTCGGCGGGCGAGTGTTGACCCAGTGGAAGGGCGAAATATCGGCATCGGTGAAGGTCTTCTTCTGCACCTGACGGGAGGTGATACGGTCCAGCAGGACGTTACGAATCGGCTGGGTCAGACCCCAAATGAAGGTCTGGGTGAATCGCAGGTCGCGCAGGGACCAGTACGAAGCAAAGATCCACAGAGCGACGGCAAAGACAATACCGCCAATGAGCATGGTGACTGCCTGAGCGAACTGTGCTGCGTCCACCTCGTTATAGGGCTTGTTCAGCATCATGTGGGCGATGTTGTACTGGGGGTGAACCACGAACACCAGAGCCACGTGAATGACGGTGAATACGCAGTAGAAGGCCATACCCAGGAAGTGGATGGAACGTGCGGTCTGGCGGTTACGGAAGAGACGCACGTAGCCGGGGAAGCGGCCGCAGAATGCCGGGCTCATGATCGGACCGGTTGCAATCATCAGCGGTGCCACGATGAACACCACGGTGAAGTACATAATCTGCTGCAGAGCGTCGTACGGCTGGAAATGCTCAATCGAGGGAATCTGGAAACCAGCGTAAATCTGGATGGATTCCCACGCCTGGGGGATGATGTCCCAGCTGGTCGGGACGATACGGCGCCACTGACCGGTCAGGAACAGCAAGGAGACGTAGACGAGACCGTTAACGATCCAGATGACGGTGACCAGTGCGTGCCATGCGCGGCCCAGACCAATCTGAGCCTTACCGGGCAGAGAAATCAGGGGAGACAGGGTGCGCTGGTCATCGCGCGCAGTAAATGCGCCGGGGGTGGTAGGGACCTTGTCCTTGGTGAACTTAATCCACTCAGAACCCGGGGTGCAGTGGTTGTTCCAGTACAGGCGGGGGTGAGAGGCGAGAACTTCCCAACCTGAACGAATCAGGAAGCCCATCATAATGAAATTGATGAAGTGCGTAATTCGGAGCCAGGCCGGGAAGTCCAGCTCTACGCCACCAGTGCTCGCGGTGAGGAGTAGTTGGTGCATGATATTTCCTTCGGAAATGACTGTGTGTGCAGACAATCTTTAGGATTCAGTGCGAGGCCTTGAGATAAGAGGTTAGAAATAATTACCTTTCTGACCCATATGATCCTCCTCCGTGGTTGGGAGCCGCCGGGGGTATCGTCACGGATACTCCCGAAAGGGGCGCCTCCCGTGTGTGAGAGGGGAGGTGCTCCAGCTCCCGCTGGGGCGGAAGCGACTCTGTGTATGTATGTTGGTTTATGTGTGTTTTAGGGAAATTCCCTGTCCGCTTTCAATTTTATAGGACAAAGTGTCAGTCGTGAAAGCTAAGACACGTCATGTTCTGTAATATTTGCATAAAAAATCCGAATTTAAGGAAGATTCTCATCTTTCCGCGGTTTATAGGGTCTTTCGGGTGCAAAAAACCCACCGCAGCCTCAAGAGGGGATGCGGTGGGTTTTGATCCTATATGTGGGATGCATGTTGGTTTGCAGGGCTTTAACTGCCTGGTATTGTGTGGTTTTATAAATTCAATCCCACATAAGGTTGCGGTGACTGTAAGCGAGATACCCGCTCAAACCGGTTTGTAACCCGACCTTGAAAACGCCGAAGGCAACCGTACCGTAGCCGCTACTAGATCTCTGCAGAACCCGTATTTTCCGCAGAACCCTTACGCTTCTTTGCCTCAGCCCGAGAGGCTGCTCGGGACGCAACACTAGAACCAGCGGAAGTGTCCGTAGCCTCGGCAGAGCCGGGCTGAGCATCGGCCGGGGATTCAGAATCGGGCTGGGACTCAGAATCGGGCTGGGTCTCGGAATCAGCCTGCGACTTCAGCTGAACCACCGGAATCATGCCCGTGGCAAGCTTCGCCTGCGCATTACGCTGAGCCTTCAACGCATTCATCTGCTCCTTACGGCTCGGCTCCTGCTGAGCCGGCTGACCAGAACCAAACGCCTGACGAATACCCAACGCCCACAGCGGGAACAGTAGAACCGTCAGCGCGCCACCGGCAACCAGCAACGATGCCGTGGACTCCTCCAGAAGACCCGAACTGGTCGCAACCTCCGTCACCGCCACAATAATCGGCAGACCCGCAGCTGAATACAACGCCAACTGCGCCTTCTGTGCGCGAGTAGTCAACCCCGAACGGGTATCGAAGAAATGCTCCGCCAAAAGCACCGGAACACCACGGCACAGCAGAATACCCACCACCACGGCAAGCAGACCCAAAGGCTTAGCCACCACGGCAGAGACATCAATACCCATACCGCTGACCACAAAGAACAACGGAATCATGAACGTAAAACCAACCACCTCAAGGCGGCGAGTCATCATATGCAAAGCCGCCGGAGGGGTCAGAGTACGCAGAATCAGGCCCGCCGCGAACGCGCCCAGCACCGCATCCAAATCGAAGAGTGCGGTGCACATGATCAGGGTCGCCAGCAGGAACATCGCAAGACGCAGAACCGTCTGACCGGTAGTGTTCGCCTCCGCAGCCATAATCTGACGCAGACCCGGCACATGCGCAAACAGACGGTGAGGAATCAGCGCCACAATCACCGCAACCACCATAAACGCCAGCAGCACCACAAACGCCATACCCGGCGAACGCGAAGACAGCAGCAACGAAATAGCGAAAATCGGCAGAAGCTCACCCACAGCGCCGTGCACCAGCACCGCATTACCCACCGGCGTGCCAGCGGCACCGTGAGACTTCAACATCGGCAGCAGCGTACCCAACGCCGTGGAACTCAGCGCCACACCCACCGCAACATACGTATTCAGCTCACGCGAGAACGACGTAATCACCGCCGCACCCGCCATACCCAAGGCAAAACACACAAACCACGTGGCAATAGCGCTATAACCCTGGCGGCTACGCAGCGAGGACACGTTAATCTCAAAGCCCGCAATCAAAAAGAGCATGCCCAGACCAAGCTCCTTCAGCAGCGGGATGCCGCCCTCACTGCTGGCAAGATTGAACATATTCGGGCCAATGAGCAGACCAAAAATGAGCAGGAAGACCACATCCGGAATCTTCTTACCCGTCACGCGGGAAAGAATCGGGGAAAGCAACGCAACCAACGTAATCCAGAAAATGGACACAAACTGGCCGCTATCGTGGCTCGACCCTTCCGAGAGGGTCGTACCCGAGGCAAGAAGAGCACCAGACGCCCCCAAATCCGTCAAGAAAAGCGGGGAAAAAGTCGAAAACATAAAACCTCAACGTGGTGTGTGCAGGTGGGGCGCGTTTGGGACAGTAAAAGGAGCGAAATCATGCTCCCGCGGGATTGCCCCACCTTTAAGAACGTACCAATGGTACACACCTAACCTCGTGAACAACACTTGAACAGCACGTATCGAGCGCCTGAACACCGAAAATAACCGCACGAGGAAACCACATGAGAGCAAAACCTCCGCGCCACCACCGGACCAGACACAGCTTCCACCGTTACACTTAACACCTATGCCAGAGCATCCGACACACACCACCGGATGCGGCAGATACCCTGGCAGCGCACATCCCCTGGCACGGGCACACACCCCTGGTAGGGCGCGCAGACTCTCAAACACGGCACTACAAGGAGCGAGGACATGGCAGCAGGGCGCACTCAACCCATCCCCACCGTCAGCAGCGGGGCACGCGCCGCCTCCCTCGGAGGCACCCGACGCGACCTCGGGCTCGACCTTGCCCGCGCCTTCGCCGTGCTCAGCCTGCTCATCCCCTTCGGATACTGGCTGCAACTGATCCCGGTGTCCTGGAAGTTCTGGATCCCTCAGACCCTCGTACCGGCAGAACCGCTCTTCGCCGCAATCCTGGGTGCCGCCGCCTGGCGCTACGCCCGCACCGCAAACTTTCCGCAGCTCTTTGCCGGAACCATCGTGCGATTCCTCGCGCTGCTGCTACTGGGTGTGGCACTCATGCAGGGCATCACCTACCTGCCGCAAGCCGGCGTGACCGTACCGACGCAGGGCTTCTCCTACTCCCTGCCCTTCGACATGCTCGTGCACCTGGCGCTACTCACCCTGCTGACCCTATTCGTCGTGCACCTGCCCCTGTGGGCAATCGCAGTGCTAGCGGTAGTCACCAGCCCCTTCATTACCTGGACCTACACCCTCCTCATGGACGTAGCCGCTCGGGCCGACCAGTGGACCGCTACCCAGCTGCCGTTCCTGGCAAACCACGGCGTCAACCACGCGCAGAGCGCCCAGCTCATCTGGGTCATGTGCCTGGGCATCGTGCTCGTGCGCCTCTACGACAACCTGCAGGCAAAGCTCGCAATCCCCGTAGTACTCGCCGTGCTGGCGCTCGCCGTCTATCGCACCTTCAACCCCTACACCGAGCTCGGCTTCCTCAACAGCCCGCAGGTGCTGCTAACCCTAAACCTCGCGGCAACCCTCTACTTCTGGGCCGAATGCGCGCGCCTGCTCTCCGCACAGGCGGGAATGCTTACCCCCATCGCCCGCCTGGGCCAGATGTCGCTGAGCGCCTCCATTGTGCTGAGCGGAATCATTATTTACGCCGGTCCCACCGTCAAGGCTCTCACCGTGGGGGAGCACTACATCGCCACCGGAGGCTGGGGCACCGCCGTGTACTGGAGCGCCTTCCTACTGCTCGGCGCTGTTATCGCCCTGGGCTTCTGCACCCTCTGGTCACGCATGGCACGCTCCATTGCCGGTCGCGGCCCCCTGGAGGCGATTCTCGCCCTCATCTCCGGGCGCGGCTAGCCGAATCTGAACTCAACACAAAAGCGACCCCCTCCCCACGTTCCTGCGCGGGTAGAGGGTCGCCTCTATATACTCAACATCTGCAACAGAATCTGCGCCAGAGTCTGACTAGGAATCTGACTAGGAGCCTGCAACAGAAATACTGCGGGTACGACAAAGCCCCGGTCCAGTGGACCGGGGCTAACTGTCGGGATGACAGGATTTGAACCTGCGACCTCGTCGTCCCGAACGACGCGCGCTACCAAGCTGCGCCACATCCCGATGTTGACCTATCAGCAAATACCGTAGGCAACTCACCTAGGATAACCCAAAAAAAATCAGAACGCAACACAGCGGCACACCACCGCTCGGAGGAGGGGCAGATAAAGCTTCTAGGCTTCAGTCTCCTGAACCTGATTCAGCTCATCCCAGGAGGCGTACATCGCCGCAAAACGACCGCCGGAGGCAATCAGTTGCTGCGGGGAGCCATCCTCCATTACGGAGCCCTCATGAATCACCAGCACACGATCAGCACCCAGAACCGTCGAGAGGCGATGCGCAATCACCAGCGCCGTACGCCCCGCCAACACGGTTCGTAGCGCCGCCTGCACCGCACGCTCACTCGGGATGTCCAGCGAAGCCGTCGCCTCATCCAGAATCAGCACCCGCGGATTCGCCAAGAACACGCGAGCAAAGGACACCAGCTGACGCTGACCCGCCGACAGGGTAATACCGCCGCGGCCCAGCTGCGACTCGTAGCCCTCACGCAGACGCTCAATGAACGCGTCAGCACCCACCGCCTTTGCGGCAACCTTCACCTGCTCATCGGACGCCTGCGGGTTACCCATGCGGATATTCTCCAGAATCGACGCGGAGAACAGGAACACCTCCTGGGTGAGCATGAGCACCTCACGGCGTAGCTGCACATCCGCCAGTTGGCGAACGTCCACGCCGTCAATACGCACCTGACCGGCTGAAACATCGTAGAAACGAGCTACCAGCTTAGCGATAGTCGACTTGCCAGCACCCGTAGCACCCACCAGCGCCACGGTCGTACCCGGCTCAATGCGCAGGGTCGTCTCCTTCAACGCGTGACGATCCGACGTGTACCCAAAGACCGCCGAATCCAGCTCCACCAAAGCGCCCTGAACCGAGCCGGACGCGCCCTCAGCAGCACTAGACTCAGCAGCAGACTCTACAGCGCGCTCATGCGGATGATCCGGCTCAGCAACCTCCGGCTCCTCAGCCAAGAACGACGACAGCTTCTCCAGCGCGGACATCGCCGACTGGAACATGTTGTAGAACTCGGACAGCTGCATGACCGGCTCAAACACGCGGTTCGCGTAAATCACCAGCGCCAGCAGGGTACCGATCTGCATGGTGCCGCCCAGCACCGCATAACCACCCAGCACTAGCGCACCGGCAATAAACACATTGCCCAAAAGCATCAGCACGGGTGAGTAGACGCCGAAAATCTTAATGGAATCCATCACCGCAAGGCGGTAACGCTCCGACGCCTGAGCGTACTCATAACGCATCTGCGCCTCCGCACCAAACGCCTTCACCGCACGGATACCCGTAAAAGTCTCCACAAAACGGCTCGTCAAATGCGCAGACTCGGTACGCATCGTACGGAAAACCGGCACCGCGGTCTTCTGGAACCAGCGCGTCAAGAAGTAAATCGGTACGCCCATGACCAGCATGAACAGACCAATACGCCAATCCAGAAGGAAAATAGCGACCGCAGAAATCACCATGGACAGCAAGGTAATCGCCAACTGGCTGATGCCGCTGTCCAAGAAGCTGCGGACCGTATCAATATCGCTGGTCAAACGCGAAATGACCTTGCCCGAGGTGTACCGCTCATGGAACGACACGCTCAGCGACTGCGCGTGGCGGAACACCCGCTTACGCAGGTACACCACCACGCCCAGCGACACACGCACCGTGTACGCCACGTTGACCCACGAAAAAATCGCGGTCACCGCGGTAGCCGCCACAAAAAATACCAGCAGGGTCAGCAGGGGAGAAACGTCACCCTGCTTGAGCGGTTCAATGGAACTATCCAAAACGCGGGCAATCAGAATCGGTGCAACCGCCGAGGAACCCGACACCAAAAGCACCGAAATAATCGACAGAGCCAACGCCCCACGGTGCGGGCGCAACATCTGGCGCAGCAGAGCCATCGAGCGTTCGCGAGTCTCCGCGCGCTCCTGCGGACTCAGCTCCTCCCGCCGCTCTGCCGGACCATGATGGGCCATTAGCCCTCCTCCATCGTCATCAGCTGGCGGTACTGCTCCGAAGAGTCCATCAGCTCAGCGTGAGTGCCCTCAGCCACCACGGTGCCATCAACCATCAGCAGCACACGGTCAGCCAGAGCCACCGTGGAGGGGCGGTGCGCCGTCAACAGGGTAGTAGCGCCGGCCAGACCCTCCAGACCCTCACGCAGGCCGGTAATAATACGCTCCTCGGTGTTCACATCCAGCGCCGAGAACGGGTCATCCAGCAGCAACACAGAGGGGCGCTTCGCCAAAGCACGCGCCAACGACAGACGCTGACGCTGACCACCGGACAGGCTCAGACCCTCCTCACCAATGACGGTATCCAGACCCTGCGGAAGCTCCGCCACGAAATCGCACGCAGCCAGCTGCAGTGCGGTCTGGAGGGTCGCCTCCAGCTCTTCTGCGGCGGGGTAATCCTCATCCTCGGTGCCGCGCTCGTACTGCTCGGCAACGCCCATCAGCACGTTCTCGCGGACCGTGCCGGAGAAGAGCACCGCCTCCTCAAAGACGAACGCGGTCTGGGCGCGCACCTCCTCAATGGACATGTCGGCGGTGTCTCGGGTGCCAAAACGCAGGGAACCGGAGGTCGGCTCGTAGAAACGCGGAACCAGCGACAGCACGGTCGACTTACCGCTACCGGTTGCACCCACCAGCGCCAGAATCTCACCCGGGAAGACCTTGAAGTCCACGTCCTTCAGCACGGAAACCTCGGGTGCCTTCGTCTCAGAAGCAACTTCAGAATTCGCCTCAGTGGTAGCCTCAGCCGGCGCCTTGATAGCGTCGTAGCTGAACTGAACGTGATCGAAAGTGACAGACACTGCGCCACCGCTGGGGTACTGCATAGTTTCCTTCCCGGAGTCGCCCTCGGCAGACACTCCAGCTACTGTTGACGAATCAGAAGCACCCTGCGGATGCTCGGGCCCAGACACAGCCTCGGAGCCACGAACCAGCGGCACCGCCTCAAAGCCGGGCTCATCCATAACCTCGTTGTGGCGTTCGAGCGCCACCTTATAGCTCAAATAGGCAGACATCAGCGCGGTCGAGCGCGTCACATGGCTGAGTACGGTCGTCTGCACCGCAAAGTAGGCGGTCATCGCGCCCAGGCTCAAGGTGCCCGCCGCAACCTGTGAGGCGCCCACGGCCAGCGCCACCGCCGTGGAGACACCCACAATCAGGCCCTGGTACAGGGCAACACGAGCCACCAGCATCGACCTGCCGTACTCGCGCACCTGCAGGGCATCTACCGACTCGGAATATTCCTGAATCTGCTCGGGGGAGCGGCCCAGCGCCTTAATCACGCGGATGCCGCGCACCGACTCCTCAATGCGGGTGGAGAGGTCGCCCGTCATCTGCTGAATCTCATGTGAAGCGCGGTAGTACTTGCGGGTGAAGTTCACCAGCGACAGCACCAGAATCGGCACGGTCACCACGAACACCAGCGCCAGCGACGGCGAAGAACGCAGCATGAAGAAGCCACCGACCAGGAACATCACCACAACAGTCAGCATCTGAACAATACCGAAAGACAACCAACGGCGAATCGTACCCAAATCGCTCATGGAACGGGTCAGCAACTGACCGGAGGGCCAACGATCCAGCAGAGAAAGCGGGGCACTGAGCAGGCGGTCAAAAAAGTTCATGCGCATGGACAGCTCAATCGTGGAGGTCGGGTCCACAATCAGCCAGCGCCTCCAATACATGAAGGAGGCGTGCGCAATACCCAGCAGAAGCACCAGGCCGCCGGCAATCCAGATGGCGCTCTCAGTGGTGCTCTGCGAGAGATGATCCACAATAATCTGCAACATCTGCGGGATGGAAATCTCAAGGGCACCGGCACCGAACGCCACGAGCAGGCCCACGCCCCAGCGCACACGAATCGGACGCGCATACGCGGCGAGGGTGCGCGGGGCACGCTGACCGTGCGCGTAGTCGATCGGGTCGGGGGTCGGTTCGCTCGCCGTCTCCAGGAAAGGATTACGGCGGCGCTTAGCCGTGTGTGCTGTAGAAGCCTCAGACATTAGCGGCGGCCACCTTTCGAAGCGTCAGCTTCACCCTTATCACGAGCCGTGAGGGTCACCAGGATTGCCTCCGGTGGGCAGAACAGACGCACCGGCGCAAAACGAGAGGTACCCAAACCGGCAGAAACCTGAACCGGAATACCGGACTGCTCACTGACACCCTTCGCACGCGAAGGCGGCAAATCGCAGTTGCTGACCAGGGCATGACCGCCGGGCAGGCAGACCTGACCGCCGTGCGTATGACCGGCAAAAATAGCCTGCGCACCGTCCTGCACGAAGCGATGCAGAGTACGCATGTAGGGGGCGTGCGCCACGCCGATACGGACGCTCGGCTCCTGCCCCTCATCGAAGGCGCCGGGGGCGAAGCCGGGGTGCTCATCGTAGCGCAGGTGCGGGTCATCCACACCGGAGAACTCCAGACGCAGACCCTTAAGGTTCAGCGTATCGTAGCGGTTGACCAGGCCCGTCCAGCCGCGCGACTCGAACGCCTCGTGCATCCGCTCAATGGGCAGTGCTACGCGCGAGCCCTCCTCAATCATCTGCGGGGTGCGCGGCTGCCACAGGTAACGCGCCGGGTTCTTGAACACTGGCGCGAAATAGCAATTCGAGCCGGGCACAAACACGCCGGGGAAGTCCATGAGCGGGTCGAGCGCCTCCAGCAGCGGGCCCATACCGTCCACGTGGGAGAGGTTATCACCCGTGTTCATCACCAAATCCGGCTCCAGGGTAGCCAGCGAGTGCATGAAGTCAATCTTCTTCTGCTGGCCCGGAATCATGTGCATATCCGAAATATGCAGAATCCTGAAGTCGGGGCTCCCGGCGGGCAGCACCGGCAGGGACTCGGTGCGGAGCTGAAAATTGTTCAGCTCAATAAAGTGCCCATACGCCGCCGTGGCGGCCCCCAAGGCTGCAGTGGCGGCTACCGCCCCCGCTACCTTCTTCAGGAGCGGGGAGGAGCCGCGTGCGCCGGGGACCGCCACGGGGACGCGGGCGTTGACTGCGTTTTCACACATTATCAATCGCCTTTCAGGCTTCAGCTGGTGAGCTGTGATTCTAGCTGTACGACAGAATCTTATCGCTGGGGGCGGTGAAGTCCTTCGTGTTGTACTTCGGTGCCATCGTCTTCATGAACGACTGCCACTGTGCACCCGCGTAGGTTGCACCATCGACGTACTCGAGGACTCGACCGTTAATGCCCACACCGTTCAGGGAGCGGAAGCCGAGGTTGTTAGAACCAACCCAAGACGCGGTGGACAGGCCACGAGTGTAGCCAACCTGCCAGGTCTGGGAGGAGTTATCGTTCGTACCGGTCTTCGCAGCCGAACCGTTCGGCAGACCAATACCGCGCTGAGAAGCGGAACCGCCAGGCTGGATAACGCCCTTCAGAACCCAGCTGACACCGTTTGCGATGTCAGGGTCCATAACCTGCTCACACTGGTTCTGGTATTCCTTCATGGTTTCACCGTTGGTCTTGGTGATCTTCTCGATGGGGCGCGGGGTGCAGTACTTACCCTCGGAAGCGAAGATAGCGTACATGGATGCGCTGGTCAGCGGGGAGATACCGTACTTGGTACCACCAATGTTGGTACCCAGGTCGGGGATGCTGTGTAGCGGTTCGCCGGTACCGTCCAGGGCGTGCATCTTGATGGACAGGTCGTGCACATCGCACAGGTCAATCTGGGAGAGCATGCCGTACAGGTACGAGTTCAACGACTGGCGAATACCGTACGCAGCGGTACCGTAGGTCAGACCGCCGTTGACTGCGTTCTTATAGGACCAGCCGTTCGGCTGACCGGTGTAGTAGTACTTACCGCCGTCGTAGCACTTGGCGTTCCAACCGAAGCTGGTGGGCCAGAACAGCTGGGTACCGTTCACGGTAGCGTTAGCGCCGCGGCCGCTGATGAGCCACTGAGCCAGAATAATCGGCTTGAACGTCGAACCGGGCTGGAAGCCGCGGGTACCACCGTAGGCGCTATCAACGTTGTAGTTGTACTCGGTCTTGGAATGGTCGTTTGCGTCAGCCGGGGTGCCGAGCTCGGTGTTCTGTGCCATCGCGATGACGCGACCGGTACCGGGCTCAACACTGGTCAGGGCGGAGTTCACGTCGTTCCAGTTGGTTGCTGCGGGCTGGGTGGAGTCAACTGCCTGCTTAGCCGCGGTCTGAGCCTCGGGGTTCAGAGTGGTGATCACCTTCAGGCCGCCACGCTTAATAGCGGTGTTACGCAGCTCAGCGGTTGCGCCGAGGGACTCATCCTGCAGCAGGTAGTTGACCACGTAGCGGCAGAAGAACGCCTTGTCGCCTGCCAGGGAGCAACCCTGGGACTTGGTGTGGACGTTGAGCTTAATGTCGCTGGCGATAGCGTCGCTGTATTCCTTGTCGGTAATCTTGCCGTCACGCAGCATGGTGCCCAGAACGATGTCGCGGCGTTCACGAGCCAGCTCGGGGTTCACGGTCGGGTCGTACACGTTCGGTGCCTGCACCAGACCGGCAAGAAGCGCGGACTGTGCCACGTTCAGGTCCTTAGCGGAAATACCCCAGTAGTACTGTGCCGCAGCCTCAACACCGTAGTTGGAACCACCGAGGTTCACGATGTTCAGGTAGCCTTCAAGGATTTCGTCCTTGGACTTGTTCTGCTCCATAGAGATCGCAAGCTTCATCTCGCGAATCTTTGCAGCGTAGGTCTTGTTACCGTTCAGGGTTGCGGTAGCGTCCTCACCACGAGCCACAGCGGAGTCAACAATGAGGTTGTTAACGTACTGCTGGGTCAGGGTGGATGCACCCTGACGGCGGCCGCTGTTGGAGTTAATGATGTTGTTCAGGAACGCACGACCGATACCGATAGCGGAGACAGCACCGTGGTTGTAGAAGTCACGGTCCTCCACCGAGACGATAGCGTTCTTCATGTGCTGAGAAATCTGATCCAGCTTGACCGGTTCACGGTTCTCTTCGAAGAAGGTCGCAATTTCGGTCTTGCCGTCAGCAGCGTAAATAGTAGAAGGACGGGAGGAGATGCCATCGGCAATGTCGTCAGGAAGGTCCTGGAACCATGACATCGACGCGTTCGTGACCATACCCAAGCTCACGGCAGGGGGTACGACAATAATTGCCGCGAGGAAACCGGCAATCACGCTGAACGCGAGGAACTGCAAAAAATCTCCCGGGCGGCGACGCGCACGGGTTTTCTTAGATGAAGCCATTCACTCAGTTTATCCCATGAAGCTGTGAGAGAAGGCCCGTCTCGCCACCCCATAGGGAGGTGGGCGCCTCAGCTCTGAGAATAAAGCCCCCAAAAGCGCCGGACATTGACCAAAACCATAGTGAATCCCTTTTACTTATTGAACACCGGGCGATAGGCTAGAGGGTATGAAGAAATGGGAATACGCAACTGTACCGCTGATGATCCACACGACCAAGGCAATCCTCGATAACTGGGGTGAAGATGGCTGGGAGCTCGTAACTGTTCTCCCCGGCGCATCCGCACCTGCTGGCGCAACCCCCGCGTCGAACATGGTCGCTCCGACTCAGGGCAACCCCATCGCCTACTTTAAGCGCGAGAAGGCTGACTAAGAGCAGCGTACCCGGCGGTCACCTCGCTATCCCGACTCTCCTATAACTAGGGGAGTGCGGGAATAGATGAGGCAGACCGCCGGTTAGCCGTTTAACAGCTGCCTGAATATCAGTAGCGTTTAGATTTACAGCATTTCCCCTATCACCGTTTGGGTGCCAGCACCCGCCATCCTTCTGGAGTAATCATGACTGAATCCCGTATTGAAGCACGTATCCGCGAACTCGGTTACGAACTGCCCGTAGCACCCGCCCCCGTTGCAGCCTACGTTCCGGCTGTTACGTCCGGTTCCTACGTGTACACCTCCGGTCAGCTGCCCTTCGTTGAGGGTGCGCTGCCCGAAACCGGTAAGGTATCCGACTCCGGCGCTGAAGGCTTCGTGACCCCCGAGGATGCGAAGAAGTACGCGGGTATCTGCCTGCTCAACGCCCTGGCAGCGGTCAAGTCCGTCATTGGCGACCTGGACCGCGTGCAGCGCGTCGTGAAGGTTGTCGGCTTCGTGGCATCCGAGGTGAACTTCACTGCTCAGCCCGCCGTCATTAACGGTGCCTCCGAACTGCTCGGCGAAATCTTCGGCGAGGCAGGCCAGCACGCCCGCTCCGCCGTCGGTGTTCCCGTTCTTCCCCTGGACTCGCCCGTAGAGGTCGAGATCATTGTTGAATATGTCTAATCTGTACACCGGCGCGCTGCCGCTGTCTGCTATTCGTGCTGCCCAGGCTCAGCGGGCAGCACAAAGTGGCACCCAAAAGACGGTGAACGGTATCGACGGTCACGGATCCGGCGAATCGCAGGATATCAAGACTCTACCCCAGCCGGTGCAGGAACGCCGCTTCGGCACCCCCACCCCGGCTGAAGGCGTGGAGCGCCCCCGCATGTTTACCGGCCGCCAGTCTGCGGCTAACCCGCGAACCTCCTGCATCCAGCGTCTCTACACTATTCCCGAGTTCATGCGCACCGCCGCCGAAAGTTGGCGTGAAGGCGGTAACGAAGGTGCGACCGGTTGCACGATGCGCCAGGCGGCATCCGTCATTTTTGTGCGCGATGGTGACAACGGCCTCGAAACGATTCTGACCTACCGCCCCGGCACCTCTCCGCTGGGTGTGGTGGCTTTCCCCGGTGGTACGGCTCTTCCCGGTGATGATGAGTCTGCATCCTGGGTCGGCCCCGGTGCCGAATACTGGGAAGAGCAGTTCCACTTCTCTGACGTAACTCAGGCACGCCGCAGCGTCATGGCTGCCGTGCGTGAGTCCTTCGAAGAGACCGGCATTCTGCTCGCTGGCGAGGACGATCAGGACGTGGTGGAACGCTCCAGCACCCCCGAGCTCATGGCGTGGCGTGAAGCGGTTGCCGAGCAGGACAAGAGCTTCTCTAACTTCTTGACCTCCAGTGGTCTGAGCGTGCGCGCCGACCTGTTGCGCCCGGTCGCGCGTTGGCAGTCGCCGGACTTCTTCCTCAAGCGCTACGATATCGCCTACTTCACCACGGCGTTGCCCGTCGGTCAGGACCCGAAGCTGCTGCTCGGTAAGGGCGTGTGGGGTGACTGGCTGAACGTGCGTGAACTGCTCGAAGCCAAGGACACCAGTGAACTGGGCGACCGCATCGGCCAGCCCAACACGGTGGGACGCACCCTCGACCAGCTCATCACCCCCGGCGTGATGTGCATGCTCGAATCGCTGGCGAAGGCACAGACTTCCGTGGCGTGGCTGTCCAAGCGCCGCAATATTGAGGTGAAGAAGCCCGTGCTCGTCACCCACAACGGTGCGTGCATGCTCTCCTTCACCGAGGTGGTTCCGGCTACCACCGGTTCCATATACACCGGCGCGATGGGTGCGCTCTAAGAGGGTATTGCAGCCGTTCGCTCGTACGATGAAGCGTTAAAGAAATCAGGAGCCGTTTCCCCATGCAGAGGGAAACGGCTCCTGATCTATTTAAGCTGTGCGTCTTTCAGCGAGGGCGTCCTAGAATGCCCTAACTCAAAGAGACCTTAGCGGGAACGCTGGCGCAGGCGGGGCAGGTCCAGAATGACAACTGCGCGTGCCTCCAGACGGATCCAGCCGCGAGAAACGAACTCGGCAAGAGCCTTGTTCACGGTCTCGCGGGATGCGCCAACCAGCTGTGCCAGCTCTTCCTGAGTCAGCTCGTGAGCAACGAGCACGCCGTCGGTTGCGGGGCGGCCGAAGCGGTCAGCCAGGTCCAGCAGCGCCTTAGCGAGGCGGCCGGGAACGTCGGAGAAGACCAGGTCAGCCAGTGCCTCGTTAGCGTGGCGCAGGCGGCGAGCCAGAGTCTTAATAACCTGATCGGAGATAGTGGGATCGAGCTGCTGTGCACGCTTGAAGGACTCGTGCTTGATGGCAGCCAGGCGAGTCTCAGAGACAGCCACAGCGTTGGTCGAACGGGGCGAAGGATCGAAGAGAGCCATCTCGCCGAAGACGTCACCGGGACCCATGATTGCAACCATATTCTCGCGGCCGTCAGCGGCGGTGCGACCCAGCTTGACCTTACCGGAGAGTACAGCGAAGAGCTGGTCGTCCTGGTCACCCTCGTAGAAGAGGACGGCGTTGCGGGAGAGGTCAATCTCCTGAATGTCATCGGTCAGCAGAGCGAAAGCTGCGTCGTCGAGGTTAGCAAAGAGAGGGGTACGACGGAGGATCTCGAGATCCATAAAGTTCTCCTAGATATGAGGTGATGAGCCGAAACTCGTAAATGTTCAGTGAGTGAGCCCGAACCGGTGTCATGCGTCTCAACATCTGAAATGTGAGAAGGCTCAAGCTAGTGTGACATATTCAACTGATACGAGCGTACCCTAAAAAAGCGCTTTATGCATTCCGATACAGCGAGCTTTACACCAAAAGTTATTTCTTCCGAGAAAATTCAAAGCTTCCCCACAGGTTTACCACCTAATATCAGGCATTCAGGTGTGTACTTTTATCGGTACCAAGCACGCAGACACCCTCATGACAAACAGGCACCCGCCTCCACACGCGGTACGATGCGACGAGGCAGAAACCCGGTCCCAAAAACCCGGAACCGCCCCGCCATACCCGGGTGACAGCACGCCGCCACACTCACCGGGCACAGCCCGCACCAACCACAATGGGCACACCGTGACCACTTCTACCCACCAAGGAGGCAATTAGTCGTGACGACTGGCATCAACCTGCTTGATATTGCTATCCCCATCATTCTGCTGCTCTACTTCCTCGCCGGAGTCCGCAGCGGATTCTTCACCACCCTCGGAACCTTCCTCGGCCTGGGCCTGGGCGTCTGCGCCGCAGCCTGGCTCGTGCCCCTCGCCGTGGCATCCGTGGGATCCCAGTGGAGCCTCATTACCGCCGTCGGCGTGCTCATCATCTGCCTGACCATCGGACAGTGGCTCGGCCTCGTTGCCGGACGCACCATCCGCCGCGTCACTGACATCACCCCGCTCAAGGGCATTGAACGCTTCTTCGGCGGCGTGCTGAACCTCGCCGCCTGCGCCCTGGTCATGGTAGTGCTGACCATCTCCATGCGCACCGTACCCATCCCGCAGCTCAACACTGCGCTCAGCGAATCCAAGACCCTCTCCTGGATGGTCGCCTCCACCCCCGAGGTCGTCAAGGACCGCATCAACACGGTACGCAATGACGTGCTCGCCTTCGGAACCATTCCGGAAGTCAGCCAGCTCATCGCCCCCGAAACCAGCGCCCCCACCCAGACCGTAGAATCCGCGGCACTGGACCAGGCGGCAGCCTCCGTGGTCGAGATCCTGGGCGCCGCAGAGCAGTGCGGCTACACCTCCACTGGCTCCGGATTCGTGGCGGATAACGGACTGGTCGTCACCAACGCCCACGTGGTCGCCGGCGTGACCTCCCCGGTCGTGCAGGACTCCCGCGGCCGCACCTGGCCCGGCACCGTCGTCTACATGGACACCGAACAGGACCTCGCCTTCATCAGCGTTCCCAAGCTGCCGCTCGCACCGCTGAACATCGGCTCCAACGCCACCGCAGGTAGCCTCGTAACCTTCATGGGCTACCCCAAGGGCGGCCCGTTCAAGGCACTGCCCGCGACCGTGCAGGGCATCGGCAACACCCAGACCATCGACGCCGATACCGGCCGAGCCAACGCCATGCGCCAGGTCTACCAGCTGGCAGCCGACGTGCAGCACGGCAACTCCGGCGGCCCCGTCCTCGACGAAAACGGCAACGTGATCGGCGTGATCTTCGGTAGGGCAACCACCGGCCAGACCGGCTACGCCATCACCGCAAGCACCCTCAAGCAGGCACTAGCCGAAGGCGGCGACAACACCGCCGCAGTCTCCACCGGCACCTGCCGCAAGTAACTAGCCGCTAAATAGCGATAAAAGTTCAGGCTCCCGCCCTCACACGAGGAACGGGAGCCTGAACTATTTAACGAACGGAGGCAGTGCTGGGCTATTCCGCCAGGCGCTGGGCTGCGCTATTCAGCGAGATGCTGCGCTGTTATTCCGCCAGGTGCTGTGCCAGGAAATCAACCGCCATGACATAGCCGTACGCACCCGCACCGGCAATCACCGCAGTAGCCTGCGGCGACACAAACGAATGATGACGGAACTGCTCACGACGATGCACATTCGACAGATGCACCTCAACCACCGGAAGCTCAGCTGCCTCCAGCGCATCATGCAGCGCCACCGAGGTGTGCGTGTACGCCGCCGGGTTAATAATAATCGCCGCGCCACGAGTACGAGCACGCTGAATCTCATCCACCAGCGCACCCTCATGATTCGACTGCATAAACTCAACATCAAAACCATGATCCGCCGCGCGCTCACGCACCATACGCTCAATATCGTGCAGAGTGGTGTAGCCGTACACCTCGGGGCGGCGCTGCCCAAGCAGGTTCAAATTCGGTCCATTAAGCACAAAAATCGTATCTGACATAAAACCAGTGTGGCACAGCGAGCGACCGCACAGCAGGAGCCGACGCGAACTGCCCAGAAAATGATGGGGAGCGGGCCAAGTACGGTGAACCTCGCTACCGCCCACACGCCCAAGCCCGGTACCCTCGCGCTATGACCGAGAACGCCACCCGCACCGAAGTAGAGAACACCGCGGCAGAAAATAACGCGGCTGAGAACAACGCGGCAGAGAACGCCGAATCGCTCCTACAGATCCGATTCGTTCCCGAATTCAAAGCCGCAGCCGCCGCACGCCGCCTCAACGCCCGCGCACCCGAAAGCCACCTCGCCACCGTGCGCCGCGCCCGCAAAATTAACCGCATCCTCGGCGAAACCTACCCCTACGCCGTCGCAGAACTCGACTTTGACAACCCCTTCGAGCTACTCATCGCCACCGTGCTCTCGGCACAAACCACCGACGTGCGCGTCAACTCCGTCACCGGTGCACTCTTCGCACGCTACCCGGACGCCGCCGCGCTCGCCTCCGCACGCACCGAAGAGGTCGAACCCTACATTCAGTCCCTCGGCTTCTACCGCGCCAAGGCACGCTCCATCGTCACCCTCTCCCAGCAGCTCGTCGAACGCCACAACGGGCAGGTTCCCTCAACCCTTGAAGAGCTCGTAGAACTCGCCGGAGTCGGCCGCAAAACCGCGAACGTGGTCCTCGGAAACGCTTTTGACGTGCCCGGACTGACCGTAGACACCCACTTCGGCCGCCTCGCCCGCCGCATGGGATTTACCACCGCAGACGCCCCCGAGACAGTCGAAAAAGACGTCGCCGAACTCATCGAACGCAAAGACTGGACGCTCTTCTCACACCGCATGGTCTACCACGGCCGCCGCATCTGCCACGCCAAAAAGCCCGCCTGCGGCGTATGCCCCGTCGCCGACCTCTGCCCGTCCTATGGCGCCGGGGAGACGAACGAACAAGCAGCACGTAAACTCATGAAATACGAAATGGCACCCGGCCGAGAAGACTTGCACCTGCGATTCCTGCAGGGGGCAACCCGCCGCGAACTCATGGCAGAAGGCTACCCGCTCAGCGCCTAACGGCGACTGAACCGGAATGCATCCGCGCAGAAGAGAGGTACACAGATGAGCGCACCCGAGCAGTCGGTACAACCCGAACCGGCGCGGCAGGACGCGCAGCACCCCGCCCAGCAGGCACTGGCGGCTCTCGCAGAGGGCGGCGTGGAATTTGACGTCCAAGCCCTACTGCGCAGCGCACCCGCCAGCCCCCTGAGCAAAGAAGCCGCCGTGCTGATCCTCTTCGGCGTGCTCGACAACTCGCCCTCCACCGGCGAATTTGACGGCTGCCCCGAAAACGTCAGCGCCGACCTGGATGTACTGCTCCTCGTACGTGCCGCAACCCTGCGCTCACACGCCGGTCAGCCCGCCTTCCCCGGCGGCAAAATCGACCCCGAAGACTACGCGCTCGCCGAAACCACCGGCGAACCCGTCGCCCACATCGCCGCCCTGCGCGAAGCGGTGGAAGAAACCGGGCTTGACCCCGCCGGCGTGCAGATCCTCGGCCAGCTGCACACCCTGCCGCTACCCATCAGCAACTTCATGGTCACCCCCGTCATCGGCTGGTGGAACAGCCCCGTGCCCGTCGAAGTCGTCGACCACAACGAGTCCGCGCTCATCGCCCGCGTGCCCGTGCGCGACCTGCTCAACCCCGCCAACCGGCACACCGCCTACGTCAAACGCGGCCGCACCTCACACCGCACCCCCGCCTTCGAGGTGCGTATGCCCGGCGGCGAAGAATTCACGGTGTGGGGATTCACCGCGATTCTGCTGGACCGGATCTTCGACTCGCTTGGCTGGACCGTGCCCTGGGATACAAAAAAGATGCGCCCGGCACCCGGCTACGAGGAGTAAAGCTCATCGCAGAATAAGCGCCTGACCAGCGGATATAGGGTGCAGAATAGTATGCAGATAGGGGCGGCATGTAGCTTGAATGAAGCTACCTGCCGCCCCTATTTTCGCTGTTGCACGGTGCCGC
Organism: Rothia sp. HMSC066G02; assembly: GCF_001813145.1. Classification (NCBI taxonomy): domain Bacteria; kingdom Bacillati; phylum Actinomycetota; class Actinomycetes; order Micrococcales; family Micrococcaceae; genus Rothia; species Rothia sp. HMSC066G02. The sequence goes on from NZ_KV811583.1 coordinate 42,257, forward strand.
TTATGCGCGGCTGATTATTTACCGCAGATTATTTACCCTCAGCGTAGTTGCGCACTCGCGCCACCGACACCGGAAAATCAACCGGCACACGACCGAACAGCAGACGCGCCGCCTCCGCAGCGCCCTCACGCACAATACGCTCCACGCGATCCGCCTCCAGCTCGGGGCCGCACAGCAGAAGCTCGTCGTGTAAAAAATACACAATGCGGGTGCGCATCGGCATACCAAAAATCCGCTCCGACAACAGACGAGAACGCACCGCGCCCATCCAACACAGAGCCCACTCCGCCGCCGTACCCTGCACAATAAAATTGCGGGTCATACGCCCGTGTGCACGCGCACTCGACACCGCACGCGACTCAGCCGCCGGCGAAGACCGATCAGCCACAATCTCACGGAAACGCTCATCCACCGGCGGGGAGGTACGACCCAAAAAAGTCGTCACCTGACCGCCCGCCTCACCAATACGCGCGGCACGCTCCGTAAAGTCCATCGCCTGCGGAAAAAGCGCCGCCACATGCGGCAACAGGGCGCCAATCTCACCGCTGCGGCCGCCATACATAATCGCCAGCATGCCCACCTTCGCGTGGGAACGCTCCGTCAAACCCACACCCTTCATGCGCGCCAGCTCGGCAATACCCGCATACAGGTCAGCGCCACGACCCGCCGAAGCGAGCGCCTCATCACGGCTCAACGCCGCCAAAATACGTGGCTCAATCTGCGAGCCGTCCGTCACCGTCAGCACCTGACCCTCCGGCGCCTGCACCGCCTGACGAATCTCCGCAGGCAGCTGCAACGCACCACCGCCGGAAGCGCCCCAACGCCCGGTCGCGGCTCCACCCACCTCAAGATGCGGGCGGAACGCACCCTCAGAAACCCACGTATCAGCCCACGTCCAGCCGTTAGCAGTCCAAATACGGTACAGCTTCTTATAGCGCAGAATCGGGTCAATCAGCGCCCAGCGCTTTTCCCGCTGAGCCGGAATCGCATCCGCCCAACTCTTCAACTCCCACGAACGCGTAGACTTCACCGAAACCCCCGCAGACTGCAAAGCACGCAAAAGATCCTGCGGCGAATCCGGGTTCAACGACGGCATAAACAGCATGCGCTGAATCTGCTCCGCCAACTCCTGCATCTTCTGCGGACGCTCCCCAGGCACCGGACGCGGCCCCAACAACTCGCACAGATGCTCATGATGCGCCTGCACATTAAACGGGATGCCGTAATAGCCAATCTCAGCCGCCACCAATGCACCGGCAGACTCAGCCGCCGCCAAAAGACGCAGCCGCTCCGGGTGCCTCGACTCGCTAATAGCGCGCGCCTGCGCCAGCCACTCACGCATCAGCACACGCACCACCGGATGCTCCGGCAGCAGAGTCACCGGGCCCGCCGCCAACTGCGGGGCAAAAGGCTCATGAGGCGCCGCCTCCAGGAAATCCGAGGAGGAATCTGCAGAGGAATCGGCGGGTGCGGCGGAAGAGGTGGCGGGGGCACTCAAAAAATCAGCGCCGAACAGTTCCTCCTGACCCTGAATCTGCCGCGCCACCGGCAGATACCCCTGAGGCTCAGCCGCCTCACGCACATCAGAAAGATCCAGCACCGGGCTGTACTCCACAAAACCGCTCGGATGCGTAGCGGCAGTCGCCAAAATCCGCTGCACCAGACGCAAATCATGGCACAGATGCACCCGCACCCCGCGACGCAGAAGCAGCGGGTCAACGTGGCGGGTATCAGCCCAAATCCAGCGCGGAAAACGCCCCTGTGCCGAATCAGCCGCCTGCCGCTCTACCTCTCGCACATACGCCGGAAGATTCGCCGCACTCACCCGATCCGCCCGCGTAATCCGCGGAATAAAGGTCGGGTCCTGCAACTGTTCAGCGGTCGGCGTCGAAAAATGAAAAGCACCCCACGAGGTCACCGGCTGAGCACCGCGCGGGGACGCACCCGCGGCAATAGCCGACGTGACCGGGTGTGCGGGGGTGCCGGTCTGGGCGGTAATACCCGCGCCGGTGGCAGGACTGAGCAGAACGTACATTCTTCCATTATCGGTGACCGGGTGCGAAGGCGCGTGGTTTGTGGTCGCGGGCGGGCGGTTTGCGGAAGAGGCAGGGGAGGGCTGAATGCGCCGCGGTTTGTCATAAAAGCGCCGGATGTGTGCGTTTTGTTCGTTTGAGACGCGTGCATCGTGGATATTTCGGGGTGCGCGAGGAGTTATCCACAGAACGCTCATTCTCTTAAAAATTCGAGGCGGGCGTAATGGTCTCCTAGAGCCATGAACTCCGCCATGAATCCCTCCAGCAATCCCGCCGGGCACCCTGCCAACAATCCCGGCAACCCCAACGGTTGCTCGCCGCGTGCCGCACAGGGCGCGAATCAGCCGGGCGCACAGAATACGGGTGTCCAGAACACCGGCGCGCACTCGCTACCCGCCCTGCTCATTCCCGAAGACTATCGCGCCCGCGCCGTCGCCCTGCACGCCCGCGAGCTGATTCTGCGCTCGCCGCAGATGAGCGCTATCGCCCTGGGCGGTTTTAGCGGCGGGTTCAGCGGCGGACCCAGTAACGGATTCAGTGCCGGAGTCGAGAAGGCAGGGGAGCGGCCGCCCGCAGAGGGTGTGGTTGCCGCGGGCAGTGCAAACGCTGCGAGTGCCGCGGGCGGTGGGTTACTCCAAGAATCCCAGCCCCTCCGCGAGATCCTCGAAAATGCCGTGGATGAGGCAATTTGCGCCATCGACGGCGGATACCAGGGGAACACCTGGGGGAACGCGAGCGCAGAAGGAACGGGCGCAGACAGAACTAATGTGACGAAGCCCCGAAAATTCCGCACCAAAACGGTGCAACCCGCGCCCACCTCCTGGAGCTACCCCAGTGTGGAATACGTGCCCGTCAACCGGCAGACCGCGCTGCGCTACCTCGCCGCGGAACTCTACGGTCTCGGCGCCCTCGACCTGCTCCTTGACGAGGGGCAACGCGCCGGAACCATCACCGATATCTACGTGAACTCGCCCTGCGATATCTGGGTGGGCGTCAACGGAACCATCCGCCCCGTGGCGCTGAGCCTCGGCAATGAGCGGCGCGTGCGCGACCTCGCCGAGCGGCTCATCCGCAGGCACGGCGGGCAGCTGGACGCCGCGCATCCGGCGGCTGACATTAGCGATGAGCACGGCAGGCGCATCCACGCGATTATCCCGCCGCTGAGCGAACGCACCCGGCTCTCCGTGCGTCTACCCGCCCGCGAGCGCCCCACCCTGGCGCAGCTGCAGGCCGCTGGGCTGTGCGATGAGGCGACCGCCGCCTACCTGCGCCGCATGATTGCCGAACGCCGCGGATTCCTCATTAGCGGGGGCACCGGCACCGGCAAAACCACCCTGCTCAACGCCCTGCTGGGGCTGTGCACGCCGCAGGAGCGCCTCATTCTGCTCGAAGATACCCCGGAACTCGCGCCGCAGCATGAGCAGGTTATTACCCTCAAAACCCGTACCGCCAACTCCGAAGGCGCCGGCGAAATCGGGCTGGGTGAGCTGATTGTGCAGGCGCTGCGTATGGGCCCGGACCGGCTCGTGGTCGGTGAGTGCCGCGGCGCGGAGGTGGTGCACCTGCTGACCGCCATGAACACCGGTCACCGCGGTGCCGGAACGACCCTGCACGCTAATAGTGCGCATGCGGTGCCCCTGCGTTTGTGCGCCCTGGGCGCGCTCGCCGGACTGGATAGTAGAACGGTCGCTCTACATACGGCGACGGCTTTTGAACGCATTATCCACCTGGAACACCGGGATGGTCGCCGCCGCATCGAGGGTATCTACAGCCTGCACCCCGCCACACAGGGGAGTGAAGAGTACCTGCAGGTCAGGCGTATTTCTACTGGCTCTGAAGTTGGGTACTAGCCCCCGAAATGGGGAAGTAGAAAACGTGAAAGGAGGAAGCAATGAAGCAGAACGAGAAGAGCGGCGGAAGCCTTCGCGAACGCTGGACTGAGCGCCTAGCTGGGCGTATCGCCGGATCAGCCAGTGCCGAGGAAATGCGCATGTGGCCGTTCATGCTACGCACCCTCGCCCTGAACCTACGCGCAGGGATTCCCCTGCAGGAGGCGGTGCACACCAACCCGAGCTCCGGGCAGCTCGGGGAGTTCGGGCAGGGCGAGCTGGTGCCGGGTACGGGGAAACCGCGTGCGAAGAATAGCTCTCGGAAAAGCACCCGCCCCCGACGGGCACGAGGGTCCCTTTCCGAAGAGTATGGGCACAAGCGGTGCGCCGAAGATATCCGCCGCTTCACGCAGGCTCTCGCCACGGTCACCTCCTGGGGTGCCCCCGCGCACCTCGCCTGCGCCCAACTGCTCGAAAACAGTACCCGGATGCGCCCGCACAGCCGCGAGCGCCTGCACGACCTGCAGCTGAGCCTGCGCATGAGCGAGAGCGCCGGTGCGCCGCTCGCCACGAGCATGGAACGCGCCGCCGAACACGCCGAAGAACGCATCGACGCGCTCCTGGGCAGGCAGAGCGCCCTCGCCGCACCGCGTGCCACCGGCAGGATCCTCTCCTGGCTGCCGCTGCTCGGCCTCGGCTTGGGGGTGCTCATGGGAAGCGACCCTGTGGGTGTGCTGACCGGGTCCGTTCTCGGAGCGCTCACCGGTTTGCTTGGGCTGGGGCTCGCCTTCGCCGGGCGCCGTTGGACCGCCGCGCTCGTGCATCGGGCGGAGGTGGAGAGCGTAAGGCCGAGCACCGGGGCGGTGAATGCTGAATCTGAGACGGAAAAGTCTGCCTCGCCAGCAGGTTCCGCGCCCGTTGATACCGCCCTCGTGCTGGAACTACTTGCCGCGCAGTTGAGAGTCGGGCTCGCACCGCTCGCCGCACTGGGCACTCTCGCCGAGGCACTCAACAGCCGAGCGTTGCACACGGTCTGCCAGCGCCTACAGATGGGTAGCAATTGGGGGAGTGCCTGGTCGGGGTCCGCGGCGGGAACCTTCGGTGAGCTGCGGGACGCGCTCGCTCCCGCCTACACGGGTGGCGCACCCAGCACTGCGCTGCTGCTCTCCCTTGCCGATGCGCACCGCCTCAGCGAGCGCCGCGCGGCAGAACGCGCCGCCGGAAAGCTCTCCGTAGCGCTCGTGGTACCCCTCGGGCTGTGCTCGCTGCCCGCCTTTATCTGCTTGGGTATTGTGCCCATCATCATTTCGCTACTACCCACGCTGACCGGCTAAAGAACCATGCGCATAAGCGCTGTTGACCAGCTGAAATGCCGAAAAGTTTAGACCCTCGCCCATCTGCAGCGAACGCGGATGAGCGCCCACCCCGCCCCGAATAAACGGGGCACAACGAAAGGAAAACCAATGACGAACACCCTCTGCGAAGCAATCCGCCACGACCTGCACGCTGTCGATGCTCCGGTCAACGCCCCGGCCGGTGCTCCGCGTGAAATTCAGCCCGCTGCATCCGGCGCAGAAGCGCAGACCATTCTGGGTCCCGTGCCGCTGTCCGTTGCCATCGCAACCACCATGAAGCAGCTGCGTGAAGAATGCCCTGAGCTTTTTACCGATGCTGAGCTCTTCACTGATACCGAACTTTCCACCGGCGCTGAGCAGAAGCATGCCGGCCCCAGGATTGACCCTCACGAAATGGAGATTGATATGAACACGGACCGTTTGAGCCCCGAACAGGCGCTGACCATTGCCCGCGCGCTCGCCGAAGGCTGCACCTTGGACGAATGTGGCGCCACCTGCCGCAGCCTGGGTGAGCACGCGCCCGGCTGCACCGAATATGTACCCTCTGAGGAGCACGAAAAGGCGCTCGAAGACTACGCCCCCGCGGGGGATCCGGAGGAGGGCGCCTCCACTGCGGAGTACGGCATTGTGATGCTCGCGGCGGTCGGTTTTGCGGGCCTGCTGGTGCTGATTCTCAAGTCGGATGAGGTGCGTTCCATGCTCCTGGATATTGTGCGTAACGCCCTGTCGATTGCGGGTAACACGGGGCTGCTCTAGAGGTCTTGAGAAACCCGCCACAGGGTTTAACTCTAGAGGCAAGGAATCCCGGAAAGTCAGGCTAGAAAGGAGGAATAAAGAATGAACGCTCATGTGAATTTGGGTGCTTTGCGGCGCACTTGCTCCGCAGGGAAAACCAGTGTGGACCCGACACTCTCGACCCCGCACAAGAGCCCGGCAGAAGAGGGTGTGATCACCGCCGAATTTGCGGTCGCCCTACCCGCCGTGACGGTGGTGCTCGCCCTCTGCCTGGGTGCCGCCTCCACGGGGGTTGCGCAGCTGAAGGTGGAGGAGTCCGCGCGAACGGCTGCACGAGCCGCCGCCCGCGGAGATTCCGAGGCGCAGATTCGCTCCGCCGTCAGCCGCATCGACCCGGCGCAGAGCGTGCAGATTTCTGTTTCTCCTGATGATGTAGTCGTGACAGAGGCGGGGCGCGCCCGGGAAGTGCACGTGCGGGTGAGCCGCCCCGCCCCCGGTGTGATTGGTTCGGCAACCGGCTGGGTGCTGCGGGCGGACGCCCACGCCCGCGTTGAAGCCGGCGCTGAAAACGATGCTGAAAACGGTGCGGGTCATGAAGGTGAGTAGAGCCGCTATGGGTCCCACCCCGAAAACAGCCTCCGAGAATCAATACCCCGAAGCGGGTAGCGGCACCGTCCTTGCCCTCACCATTATTGCCGCGCTACTGGTGGTGACCGTGGTGATTGCCGGGCTCATTGGGGTGGTGTCCGCAAACCGCAGGGCTTCCGCGGCCGCCGATTTGAGTGCGCTCGCGGCGGCGGACGCCTACCGCGGGCTCACTGAGGGGGACCCGTGCGCGGTCGCGGCGGATCTTGCCGAACGCCACGGCGCGCACCTGGAATCCTGCACTTTTCCGGATCGCCCCGAAACGGTGGAGGTGACGGTCGCCGTCCCGGTCGCGGGGCCCATGGGTGCGCTGGGCCCGGCGAGGGTGCGTGCCCGCGCCGGGGCTGAGCATCTCGAAGAAGGGCGCCCCGAAGAAGAGCACGCGGCGGGCAACGTGGAGGAGCTGAGCCCCGATGAGGTAGCCGAGCTGGAGGAAGAGCTGGAAGCTGCGCAGGACTCAGCGCCCGAGCCTCCCGCACCAGAAAGCTCCGCAGAATCAGAGAATCCAGTTGAGCCAGAAAACCCGCCTGAGCCAGAAAGCCCAGCCGACTAGGCTATTTACGCTCATCGGGAGTTGTCATCCCAGCTTGCCCCGCGCCCCCAGCCCGCTCTACGCCTTCTGCAGTAACCTACGCCTCCGCCATGCTCTGCAGCATCGCCTGCAGTAGCGCCCGTGCGCCGTGTTTGCTGAGCGGCTCGTTGCGGTTGCCGCATTTGGGCGAGTGCACGCAGGAGGGGCAACCGTTTTCGCATCCGCAGCTTTCGATTGCTTCAAGGGTGGCGCTCAGCCACTGCGCAACCGCGTTGAAGCCGCGCTCGCTAATGCCCGCGCCGCCGGGTGCGGCGTCGTAGACGAAAATGGTGGGCCTGCCGGTGTCCACGTGAAGCAGCGTGGAGAGTCCACCCAAATCCCAGCGGTCGCTGGTGGCGATGAGCGGCAGCAGTCCGATGGCGGCGTGCTCGGCGGCGTGCAGGGTGCCGGGGCCGTCCTCTTCGGTCACGCCCGCGCCGAATAGGTAGCTGGGCTCGAAGGTGAACCAGACCGCCTCGGTCATGAGCACTTCCGGCGGCATGGGTTGCGCCTCTTCGCCCAGGTATTCGCCGCCGTAGACGGAGAAGCGCCGGTAGCCGGTGACCTGGTCGGTGACCTGAACCTGCCCGCGGTGCGTGGTGAGCGGGGCAAGCTGCTGCGCGTTGGTTTCGGGGATAGAGATTTCGGGAACAGGCTCTCCAGGAGCGGGTTCACCGGGAACATACTCACTGGGAGCAGGCTCGCCGGGAACTGCTTCCCCAACAGCGTTTTGCGCACCGTAACTGACCCGCGCACGCTCCGCCAGAATGCGCACCTCGGTGCTCTCAATGGCGCGCGTGTAGTAGTCCGGGTAGACGCGGCTGAGTAGGATCACGCGCTCGCCCTCGCTGAGGGACTCAACCACGTACTGAGCGTTCTGGTGAATGTAGATTGCGCCCGGGTGCCCCTGGCTCATGGCGTGCGCGGCGTCCATGGTGCCAACCAGGGTGCCGTCTTCGGCGTCGATGAGCTGGTAGGGTCCGCCACCGGTGCCGCGGATATCGACCAGGTCGGCGGCTGATTCGGCGTGCGTCCAATACCAGCCGTCCGGGCGGCGACGCAGGTACCCCTGCTGCACCAGCCGATCCAGCAGAGCCGCGGTATGCGGACCGAAGAGACTCAGTTCTTCAGCGCGGATGGGTGCCTCCTGCGCGGCGGCGCACAGCTGCGGTGAGAGCACGTACGGGTTTGTCGGGTCGAAAACGGTCGCCTCAACCTCCTGCCCGAAAATCGCCTCCGGGTGGTGCACCAGGTAGGTATCGAGCGGGTTGTCGTCGGCAATGAGCACTGCGAGCGCGTCCTGACCGCTTCGACCCGCCCGGCCCACGCGCTGCATGAAGGAGGCGCGGGTACCCGGCCAGCCCGCCACGAGTACGGCGTCCAGTCCGGAGATGTCAATGCCCAGCTCCAGTGCGGAGGTGCTCGCCAGGCCGAGCAGTTCGCCGTTGCGGAGTTTGCGTTCGAGTTCGCGGCGCTCTTCGGGGGTGTACCCGGCGCGGTATGCGGCGACGCGGTGGGCGAGGCCCGCCTCCACCTCGTCGAGGTAGCGTTGGGTCTTCTGCGAGAGGATTTCTACGCTGCGGCGCGAACCGGCGAAAACCAGGGAGCGGGTGCGGGAAAGCACCAGGTCGGTGAGCATTTGCGCGCCCTGCTCCACGGGGGAGACGCGGCGCGGCGCCTCCTGCTCTGCCTTCGATTGGACCGCCTGCTGCTGGGTGCTGCGGGCACCCTTGGCGAGTTGATCGTGCGCCTTGGGCGGCATGAATTCTGGCTCCCAGAGCGCGACGGTGGTTTCACCGCGCGCGGAGGTGGACTCGGTAATGGCGGTAACCGCCTGCTGCGGCACGCCAATGAGCTTGGAGAAAGACTCGACCGGGTTGGAACTGGTCGCGGAGGCACCGTAGAACACGGGCACGGTGCGGTAGAGCGCGCAGACACGGCGCAGGCGGCGTAGCAGGTTGGCGATGTGCGCACCAAAAACGCCGCGGTAGCTGTGTGCTTCGTCGAGCACCACGTAGCGCAGCCCGCGCAGGAAGGACGCCCACTGCCGGTGGTTGCTCAGAATTGAGTAGTTGAGCATGTCCGGGGTGGTGAGGATGAAGTTGGCGTGTTCGCGGATCCAGCGGCGTTCGCCGGTGGGGGTGTCGCCGTCGTAGCTTGCCGCGTGGAGTCCGGGTAGGTTGTAGGAGGTGAGGGCGGTGAGTTGGTCGGCGGAGAGTGCCTTCGCCGGCGAAATGTAGAGAACGTTCGCTCTATTATTGAGGTTTTCCGCCCCAGAATACGCGGAAGTTGAGCTCACCGGCTCACCGCACGATGCGCGATAAATAGCGTCCAGAGTGGGCATCAGGTAGCTCAGGGTCTTGCCCGAGGCGGTACCCGTCGCCACAATCACGTGCCCGCCGCTGCCGGTACTCTTCGCGTCTTCGGTGCGCGTTGCTGCCGATGCTTCGATACGCTCAGCTTCGATGCGCCCTGCCTGCCAGCCGTAGCGCGCCGCGCTCGCCGCCAGCGCCGCATCGAGACCGGCATGGGCGGCGTTCGCCGCCTGCACCTGGTGGGCGTAGGGCTCGGCAATACCGAGCGATTCAAAAGCCTCCACCACACGCGGATGCAACCACTGCGGCCACGGCGCGTAGCTCGCCTCCCTGGCGGCAATGGTATGGATATGGGTCACCTGCTCGGGCAGGATTCCGGTGCGTTCTGCCTCCGGCAGCAGGGATGCCAGCACCTGCTGTGCGCTCGTGGGCAGCTCTCGGTAACGGAGCGTTTTTGGGCGCGCCGCAGACTGCCCCTGCTCGGGCTGGTGTGTGGACTGCTGTTCGGGGTGCTGGTTGGCGTTCTGCGAAGGGGTGCTGTGCGGCATGGGTTCCATTGTAGAGCGGCGGGCTACACCCCGACCTGCCGCCGGTCATGTGCCGTCCTGAATCTGTGCCCCGTGCCTGTCTGAACCCCGCCTCGGCACCGCTTTTGTGCTGCCGACCCCGTAGTCAGCGCGCACATATCAAAAAATCTGCATGCTTTAGGCGTATATGACGATAAAATAGTTTCGTGGCTCAAAATAAGATTATTCTGTATTACCAGTTCGCCCCCATCGCCGATCCGCAGGCGGTCATGCTCTGGCAGCGTGCCCTCTGCGAGAAGCTCGGCCTGCGCGGGCGCATCCTCATTTCCAAGCACGGCATTAACGGCACCCTCGGCGGCGAAATCAACGCGGTCAAGGCGTACACCAAGGAAACCCGCAAGTACCCCGGCTTCAAGAACATGGAGTTCAAGTGGTCCGAGGGTGGCGCGGAGGACTTCCCCCGTCTGTCCGTGAAGGCACGCGACGAGATTGTGGCTTTCGGTGCTCCCGACGAGCTACAGGTGGACGAGAACGGCGTCGTTGGCGGCGGCGTGCACCTGAAGCCTGAAGAGGTTAACAAGCTTGTTGAAGAGCGCGGCGACGAAGTGGTCTTCTTCGACGGCCGTAACGCATTCGAGGCGAAGATTGGCAAGTTCAAGAACGCTATCGTTCCCGACGTGCGCACCACCCACGACTTCATTCGCGAGATTGAGTCCGGCAAGTACGATCACATTAAGGACAAGCCGGTCGTCACCTACTGCACCGGTGGTATTCGCTGCGAGATTCTCTCCGCGCTCATGAAGAACCGCGGCTTCAAGGAGATCTACCAGATCGACGGCGGCATCGTGCGCTACGGCGAGAAGTACGGCGATAAGGAACTGTGGGAAGGCTCGCTCTACGTCTTTGACAAGCGCATGCACATGGAGTTCACCCCGGACACCGTCACCATCGGCAAGTGCGAACAGTGCGGCGCCCCCTCGAACAAGTTCGAGAACTGCTCTAACGAGAACTGCCGTGAGCTGGTTCTGCTCTGCCCCGAGTGCGCAGCTGATGACGCGAAGCGTCATTGCGTGCCCGAGTGCTCGGTGGACCGCGAAGCAGCTGAGGCGAACGCCTAATGGCAGCCGCTAAGGGCGGCGCGGTTCAGATTTCTGAACCTCGCATTGAGGAGCACCCGGCGATGGTCGTTGCCGGCGTTTCGCAGGTGTTCCCCCTGGACGGCGACTTCTCCTCGCTGTGGGATGAGCTGAATCAGAAGGCGTCCCCGGCGATGCTGGATGTTCTGAACGTGACCCAGTACCTGGGCGTGTGCACTCAGCCGAACCCGAAGGGGCAGGTCCGCTACACGGCGGGCTTCCTGGTGTCGGAGCCGGCGAGCGCGGCGAAGCTTGGTCTGGGCGTGCTGGAGTTGCCTGCGAGCACCTATGCGGTGGTTGAGGTGACCGGCCCGATTTCGGAGTCCATTCCGGCTGGCTTTGCGAGCTTCGAGGAGGCGTTCTTCGCGAAGAATCCGCAGTACCGCCCGGTGGGTGGCCTTGAGGTGTACGGTCGCGGCGATATGCAGGCGGCTGATTACCGTATGGAGCTGTGGGTTCCGCTGGTGAAGCGTTCCTAGGGCAGTTTGTTTCTGCCGTTGTAGTTGCAGTTTTAGCTGTTGAATAGAAGGGCCCGGTGGTGCGATGCGTTCGTTCCGCCGGGCTTTTTTGTGCCCTTTTCGGCTGTATTTTGCGCCAGCATTTTGTGGCGGTATGTGTGCCTCGTGCGGGTGAGGCGTGCGGGCGGGTGAGGCGTGCAGGTGGTGTGTGCAGCGAAAGTTGGGGAGGGATGCTCTGTGCGTAATACCCTGAAACAAAATACTTGACATGTAAAGTAATTGGGTTTAGATTTAAAACACTAGCCCGGCACTACAAGAGCCCGAGCGCAACCCGCAAAGGAAAAACCATGAGCACCAACCTGAACAGCACCCCGCAGCTTGACGAGTCTATCCGCATCAGCCACCTCGAGCCCATGCGCGGCGACGAGAAGAAGCTCGGCTTCCTCTCCTTCGGCCACTGGGCTGAGGTCCCCGGCTCCCGCGTGCCCTCCGCTGCAGAATCTCTACATCAGGCAATCGACCTTGCCGTAGGTGCCGAAGACATCGGGCTGGACGGCGCGTTCTTCCGCGTACACCACTTTGACCAGCAGCAGGCGACCCCCTACCCGCTGCTCTCCGCAATCGCCGCCAAGACCGAACGCATCGAGCTGGGTACCGGCGTGATTGACATGCGCTACGAAAACCCGCTCTACATGGCTGAACTTGCCGCCATGGCAGACCTCATTGCGGCGGGCCGACTGCAGCTGGGTGTCTCTCGCGGCTCGCCCGAATCCGTTATCCGCGGCTTTGAGAGCTTCGGCTATTACCCGGCAGAGGGTGAAAACGAGAGCGACATGGCGCGCCGTCACCTCGACATTTTCCTCAAGGCAATTGAGGGTGAGGGCATGGCGCCCAGCGCTCGCGTGGCGGGCAAGTACGCCCCGATTCAGCCGCAGTCGCCGGGTCTGCGCGACCGCATCTGGTGGGGCGCGGGCACCGATAGCACCGCCGTGTGGACCGCGCAGAAGGGTCTGAACCTCATGTCCTCAACCCTGATGCTGGAAGATAAGGGTATTCCCTTCGATCAGCAGCAGGCGCAGCAGATTCGCCTCTTCCGCTCCGAGTGGGTGAAGGCGGGTAATTCGGGTGTTCCGCGTGTTTCGGTGTCCCGCTCGGTGTTGCCCGTTATCGACGAAACCTCGGCGCGCTACTTCGGTCGCCGCGCTTCGGAGGACTCGCAGGATTACACCGGCATTATTGACAACAGCTTCTCCCGTTTTGGTCGCAGCTACATTGGTGATCCGGCGGATATCGCCGAAGAGCTCGCTCGTGATGAGGCGGTTCAGGCGGCAGACACCGTGCTGCTGACGATCCCGAACCAGCTGGGTGTGGACTTCAATCTGAAGATGCTCGACGCAATCGTGAAGGAGATCAAGCCCGCGCTGACCACTAAGTAAAGCCCCTGAGGTGAAGATTCCGCAGAACCTTCTGCGCTAGCAGAGTTTCGCGCCAGCGTGCCGCCGTCGCTTCCGTGATGGGCGGTGGTCGCTGATGAGCGCGAACTCTGCCGCCTCCCGAGGGCAAGGGCGCGGAGCACGTGCGGCAGCCCGCACAAGTGGACAATTGGTCAGTTATCACTGTATAGTCATCGTATGCTGACTATTGCTTCACACCTCGACGTCATGAACCGGCTCGGCCGCGCCATGGCCGACCCGACACGTTCCCGGATTCTGATGACCCTCCTCGGCGGCCCGAGCTATCCAGCCGTGCTCTCGCGCGAGCTGGAGCTGACCCGCTCGAACGTGTCCAACCACCTGACCTGCCTGCGCGATTGCGGAATCGTCGTCGCCGAGCCCGAGGGCCGCCAGACGCGCTACGAGATCGCCAACCCGCACCTCGCCGCGGCACTGACGTCCCTGATCGACGTCACGCTCGCGGTGGACGAGGCCGCGCCGTGCATCGACCCGGCATGCTCGGTGTCGGGCTGCTGTGGAACGGCGGCGGGAGCATGAGCGAGACCCTGACCACCGCGCGCCGCGCGATGCTGCACCGGCGCGTCCGCTTCATCGTTGGCTTCACGATCACGTACAACGTAATCGAGGCAATCGTCGCAGTCTGGGCAGGCGTCCTCGCCTCGTCCGCGGCTCTCATTGGCTTCGGGCTCGACTCGGTTGTTGAGGTACTCTCGGCCGCGGCCGTCACCTGGCAGTTCACCCGCAAGGACCCTGAGCGGTGGGAAACGGTCACCGTCAAGGCCATCGGCATCGCGTTCTTCGCGCTGGCGGCCTACGTCTCAATCGACGCGGTGCTGGCCCTGGTCGGCCAGGAGGGCCCCGACCGCAGCCCGCTGGGTCTCGGTATCACCGCGCTGAGCCTGGTCGTCATACCTCTGCTGGCGTGGATTGAGGTCCGCACCGGGCGGGAGCTGGGCTCCAAGAGCGTGATGGCCGACGCCAAGCAGCTCATCCTGTGCATCTATCTCTCCGGTGCGGTGTTCATCGGCCTCGTCCTCGACAGCCTGTTCGGCTGGTGGTGGGCTGACTCGGTCGCGGCGCTGGTCGTGGCGGTGCTCGCGGTGCGCGAAGGCCTGGAGGCCTGGCGCGGCGACGTCGAGTCGCCGTTCGAAGTGCTAGAGGACCTCGAAGACGAGGACGACTGACCCGTCACCCGACGATGAAGAGCCAGTGCTGCAACCCAGACATGCGCTACGAAAACCCGCTCTACATGGCTGAACTTGCCGACATGGCCGATCTCATTGCGGCGGGTCGACTGCAGTTGGGTGTGGACTTCAACCTGAAGATGCTTGAGGCAATCGTGAAGGAAATTAAGCCCGCGCTGACCACCAAGTAAAGCCCCTGAGGTAAAGACCCCGTGCCAAGCTGTTTCCAGCGCTCTGTAATGCGCTGAGATGAGCTTGAGCCATACATACAGCGATGCCCCGGCAGGCACCCGCAAGGGTTCCGCCGGGGCATTACTATGCTCACGTTCTTAGAAATCCTTCTGTCTAAAAGTCTTTCGTCTTTTCCCAAGGCTCAATAGCCCCCGGAACCACCTCAAACAGCGGATGCGCACACGCCGCCAGCTCGCCGCGCGCCGCCAGGCGCTCGCTCAACTGGTGCTCCCACTCGGGGTCGCGCCCAGCCACCTTGTGCTGTAGGAAAGCAAGCTCGTACTCCAACTGACCCAAAGAAACGGGAATACGCGCGACCGAAGCGTACGGGTTTTCTGCCTTGTCAGCGCAGTTTTTATCGGTACCGTTTTTGCCTGCGCTATTTTCGTTTGTGCTATCTTTGCCCGCATCGTCTTCGCCCGCGCCAATCAGTGCGCGGTTGAACGAGTAGCCGCGGGCATCCGCCTCATCCGCCAGCCCGGACAGGTAAGCGGCAACCGCCTCCAGCGGCTGCGGGTGCGCGCGAAAACGAATCAGCTGCGGATGGTTCGTGTACCCGCGAGTCAGGCCCCGCAGAACCTTCTGCGCCAGCAGGGTTTCACGCCAGCAGGCGACCAGGGCGCGGCGATCGAGCAGACAGGGGTGAAGGGACCAAATGCGCACGCTTAGCCCTGCGCTTCGGCAGTGCTCTCGCCAGCCGATGCTGCGCCCGCGTGCTCGTCGCTAAAGTGCAGGAAGCTCTTGAGTACCAGCTCGCGCACCGCGTGCAGCAGGGTGTCGCGCGGATGCTGCTCCTGCGTACCGCGCACCGCGGCGGCAGCCTCATCGTATTCGGGCCAGGACAGCAGCATGGCAAGAGCCGCCACGATCTGACCCACGGCAAGCTCACCATCGCTCGCCGACGCAAAACCCGCCGTCTCGGTGGAGAGTAGCTGGGTGCGGCACAGACCCGAACCGGCACGCAACAAAATGACGCTGGGGTGCTCGGCGCCAGGGCGGCCGTGGCGTTCCTCGGTGACGTCCTCGGCGACCTCCAGGTGTGCGGTAAGGAGCGCCTCATCGTCCATGGCGGCGAGGCGGTCGTAGCGGCGCACGGACTCGGTGAGGGCGTGGGCGATGGGCTGCTGAATCGGGTAGGTGATCTCCTCGAAACGCTGCAGGGGCTCGGTCACGCCCGCCGCGGTCGCCTCGGTCGGGCGGCGCAGCCAAATCATGCCGAAACCAATAGAATGAACGTTCCGGGAAGCGAAGTCGTTCAGGTACGCCACGTAGGTCTGCTCGTAGTGGCTGCGGTCGCGGTTCTCGCTCGCATCCTTCAACCAGGTCTCCGCGTAGGAGGCGGGGGTCAGCGCCTCACGCTGAATAAACCACGCCTCCGCGCCGCCGTCGGCAACCCAGGCGCGCGGGCGCTCATCCCACGGACGCGGTGCTTCCGGGTCCGCCGAATCGCGAATAATTTCCCAGTTGCCCAGCATCTGCGCGCGGCCACCGGGCACCAGCACCGACGGCAGCTGACGCACCATCGTGCTCACAATTTCGTCACCGGGCAGGCCGCCGTCGCGGTAGGTGAACTGCTCCTCGGCGCTCTCACCGGCAACGCGCGGGGTAATCACGAACGGCGGGTTTGACACCACCAGGTCGAAAAGCTCACCGGCGACCGGCTCCAGCAGGGAACCCTCACGCAGGCTCACGCGCGCCTGCGGGTTCTGCGGGTCAATATTGAGTGCCTGCGCGTTCAGCAGCAGGTTAAAACGGGTGAACGCCAGGGCACGCTCCGAAATGTCGGTGGCGGTCACGTGCTCAGCGTGGGCGAGCAGGTGGAAGGTCTGAATACCGCAGCCGGTGCCCACATCCAGGGCGCGCTTGACGGGGGTACGTTCGGTAATCTGCGCCAGAGTCAGGGAGGCGTGACCAATGCCGAGCACGTGATCCTTACGGAGCACGCCGGGGCGCTGATGCGCGCCCAGGTCGGCGGCAACAAAGATTTCGGTGCCGTCATCGGCGGCGTGCGGACGCAGGTCAACGCTCGCGGACCAGCGGGTAGGATCCGCAGCGTCGCGCTCAATCAGCGCGGCATTCTCGAAGTCAACCAGGGTATCGCCGAAAACCTCGGCTGCCTCCGCTTCAGTGAGCGGGCGAGCCAGCAGGAAAAACGCCAGCAGACGCGCCAGGTTCTTCTCACCCGCACTGTAATCGCCGCGCAGAATATGCTCCACACGCCACAGGCCCGGAACCACCTGGTCACGAGCCATCGCCTCAGCCGCCTCAACACCGAGCAGCTCCTGCACAGCGTCATAGCTGTAGTTCAACGCTAACAGGCGTTCACGGATACGGGTCAGGCGGGCGTAATCATCGCTGCGGGGAGCATCCGCAACGGCGGCGTACTCGGGAGCGAAAGAGGCGGCAGAAATAGTCATGCACACCATTCTACGCACCCGCCGCATCTGCCCGGGCGCGCCCACCGCGTATAGGCGGCAGCGCAATGACATAGCCCCGACCCACCCACTGACCAAAACCGTCATCTGCGCAAGAGCGCCCACCCCATCGCATACACTGAAACCATGAGTAACCTGTACCCCGATGAAAGTATCAGCGTCGACAAGTGCTGGGAGCGTCTGCACGCAAACACTCTCGGTCGCCTCATCCTCACTGACGGACAGCACGTCGATGTGCTGCCCGTGCTCTACGCCGTCGCCAGCCAAGACGACAAGCAGGAAATCTACATCCGCACCACCCGCGGCAACAAGTTCTCCTCCGTGGTGGTCAGCCGCCGCGTCGCCTTCGAAATCGACGAAACCCTCGAAGACGGCATCCGCTCCGTCATCGTGGTCGGTATCGCCCACTGGCTACCGCCGGAAATGACCCCGCAGATCGTGCGCACCTTCGACCTGCCCGACTCCGAAACCCACGAAATGCAGTGGGTGCGCATCGCGCCGCAGACCGTGTACGGCCGCGAATACCCGCTGCTGCCCGCATACCTGGATGGCACCCACCCCGACTCTGACACCCTCACCAGCTAGAAACGCAGGTGAGCGGGTGCGGTGCGCCCCAGCACCCGCCCCCATGTACCCCGTGCACACACCACCGCTCCGGTACCGTATGATGTACCGAGTACCCTGCGCACTCGTGCAAGCTCAACACGCCCGGTCCTCATCAACTAGAACCGTGCCAGCTCGCCCAGTGCCGGGTCACCGCGCGCTCGCCGCATGAAACGCACCGAGCGCACCACATCAACCCAACATAAACTACACCCCCCCCGATCACCTCACCCCACGTACACCACACCCTGTCGGCGCCCACAAGGGCCAGCGTAGGTTATGGTTGAATACGTAGCTTTTCAACACACAGATAGAGGAGTGCCGTGCCCGCTCAGGCAAAGACCGGAAAAGCCCTGCTGATTGTGGAGTCTCCCTCCAAGGTCAAAACCATTAGCAGCTACCTCGGCGAGGACTACCTTGTCGACTCATCCATGGGCCATATCCGCGACCTTCCGCAGCCCTCCGAACTGCCCGAAAACCTCAAAAAGAGCCCCGTCGGTAAGTTCGCTGTCAACGTTGAAGAGAACTTCGAACCCTACTACGTGGTCAATCCCGACAAAAAGAAAAAGGTCGCCGAACTCAAGCGCAAGCTTAAAGAAGTAGACGCGCTCTACCTGGCAACCGATGGTGACCGCGAAGGTGAAGCCATCGCATGGCACCTGAAGGAAGTCCTCAAGCCCAAGGTACCCGTCTACCGCATGACCTTCCCCGAAATCACCCGGGAAGCCATTCAGCGTGCCTTCGGCGAACTGCGCGACATCGACCTGCACCTGGTCGACGCACAGGAAACCCGCCGCATCCTCGACCGCATCTACGGCTACGAAATCTCCCCCGTACTCTGGCGCAAGGTCGGCCGCGGCCTCTCCGCAGGTCGCGTGCAGTCCGTCGCAACCCGCCTCGTGGTTGAGCGCGAACGCGAACGCATGGCATTCGTCGCCGCCAACTACTGGGACCTGACCGGACGCTTCCTGACTGCAGCCTCCGAAGGCTTCGACGCCAAGCTGGTCGCCGTAGACGGCAACCGCATCGCCACCGGCAAGGACTTCGCCGACAACGGCACCCTCAACACCTCCAAGGTCACCCACCTGAACGAGGAAGCTGCCCGCGCGCTCGCCGCAGCCCTGCAGTCCGCCGCGTTCTCGGTACGCTCCGTTGAGACCAAGCCGTACAAGCGCCGCCCGGCAGCGCCGTTCACCACCTCCACCCTGCAGCAGGAAGCCGCACGTAAGCTGCGTTTCTCCTCCCGCGTGACCATGCAGGTGGCGCAGCGCCTCTACGAAAACGGTTACATCACCTACATGCGTACCGACTCGGTGGCATTGAGCGAGCAGGCAATCTCCGCCGCACGCCGCCAGGCATCCGAGCTGTACGGCGCAGAATTCGTGCCCTCCGCGCCGCGCGTGTACACCTCCAAGAGCAAGAACGCGCAGGAAGCCCACGAAGCAATCCGCCCCGCCGGTGACACCTTCCGCACCCCGGACGCTGTTCGCGGCTCCCTGTCCAACGACGAATTCCGCCTCTACGAACTGATCTGGAAGCGTACCGTCGCCTCCCAGATGGCTGACGCGACCGGTTCCACCGCCTCCGTGCGCCTGGGCGCCGTGGCATCTAACGGCCAGGACGCCGAGTTCGCTGCATCCGGTACCGTCATCACCTTCCGCGGCTTCCTCGCCGCCTACGAGGAAGGCGTTGACGCATCCCGCGTGGCTGAGCGTGAGGCGAAGGACGCTGAGAAGCGCCTGCCGAACCTGACCACCGGCGAGGCACTGACCGCCGAGGCGATTGAACCCGCCGGCCACGAGACCCTGCCGCCCCCGCGCTACACCGAGGCGTCCCTCGTGAAGACCCTGGACGAGCTGGGCATTGGCCGCCCGTCCACCTACGCGGCGGTTATTTCGACCATCATGGACCGCGGATACGTGAACGTTCGTTCTGGTTCGCTGATTCCGTCCTGGATCGCGTTCTCCGTGGTGCGCCTGCTCGAATCCAGCTTCGGCCCCTACGTAAACTACGAGTTCACCGCGCAGATGGAAGAAGACCTCGACCGCATCGCACGCGGCGAAGAATCCCGCGTCGAATGGCTGGGCGAGTTCTACTTCGGCGGCGGCTCCAAGCGCGGCCTGAAGCCCATCGTCGACAACCTCGGCGAGATTGACGCCCGCAGCATCAACTCCATCCCGATTGCGGACGGCATTGTGCTGCGCGTGGGCAAGTTCGGCCCCTACCTGGAAGCCGAAGGCACCCTCGACACCGAGACCGGCGAACTGACCGAACCGATCCGCGCGAACGTACCCGCCGACCTGGCACCGGACGAACTGACCGAAGAGAAGGCACGCGAACTGCTCGAACAGGGCAAGTCCGACGGCCGCGTGCTCGGCGTGGACCCGGTCTCCGGCAACCAGATTGTGGCACGCGACGGCCGCTACGGCCCCTACGTCACCGAAGTCATCGAAGAGATGACCGAGGAGCAGATCCAGGCGTACCTGGACGCGCAACCGACCGAATACTACAAGAACGGCAAGCCCAAGCCGAAGAAGAAGCCCAAGCCCGCCAAGCCGCGCACCGCGTCCCTGTTCAAGTCCATGGACCTGGCGACCGTGACCCTGGAGCAGGCACTGCAGCTGATGAGCCTGCCGCGCGTGCTCGGTACCGACGCTGAGGGCGTGGAGATTACCGTGCAGAATGGCCGCTTTGGCCCGTACCTGAAGAAGGGCACGGACTCCCGCTCGATTGGCAGCGAGGACGAAATCTTCACGATTACGCTGGAGCAGGCGCTGGAGATTTACTCCCAGCCGAAGCAGCGCGGTCGTGCGGCGGCTAAGCCTCCGCTGGCTGAGCTGGGCGTGGACCCGGTCAGTGAGAAGAAGATCGTGGTGAAGGACGGCCGCTTTGGCCCGTACATCACCGACGGTATTACGAACATTACGGTTCCGCGTGCGGAGTCGGTCGAGTCGCTGACCCACGAGCGTGCGGTGCAGCTGCTGGCTGACAAGCGTGCGAAGGGCCCGGTCAAGCGTAAGACCGCCGCGAAGAAGACCACCACGGCTAAGAAGACTACCGCTAAGAAGACGACTGCAAAGTCTACTACCGCGAAGAAGACGACCACTCGTAAGACCGCGGCGAAGAAGACCGCCGAGTAGCTCTTCTATCTGAAGGCGCAGGATGCGTCCCGAAACCCCCGTGTGGGGGAGGGGCGCCTCCTGCGCCTTTGGCGTGCCCGGAGAATGCAAGCCCGGGAAATGGTGCCCGGCGCGTTTTTAGGCTTGCGCTGTGCTGATGCTGGGCATCCGCCCGGATTGTTTGCGGAGTGAGCCACGCCTCTGACAGACTGGAAGAGGCGCCGCACCTGCGGTACCGCACACAGACAATATCCCGCCGCGGGGCGGGGGAGGGGAGCGCATCGTGCGCCTGGGAGTTCTGGATGTCGGGTCGAATACGGTCCACCTGCTACTGATTGACGGCAGCCCTGGAGCACGCCCCGAACCGTACGCGTCGCACAAGATTCCGCTGCAGCTCGTGCAGTACCTCGACGCTGAGGGCAATATTTCGCAGGAGGGTGCGGACGCGCTGACCCGCTTCGTGACTAGCGCCCGTGATTTCGCGATCGAGAATGAGGCGGAGGACCTGCTGGCGTTCTCCACGAGCGCTATCCGTGAGGCGGGT
Source organism: Rothia sp. HMSC066G02 (assembly GCF_001813145.1). Classification (NCBI taxonomy): domain Bacteria; kingdom Bacillati; phylum Actinomycetota; class Actinomycetes; order Micrococcales; family Micrococcaceae; genus Rothia; species Rothia sp. HMSC066G02. The sequence goes on from NZ_KV811583.1 coordinate 63,431, forward strand.
AATGGTGCGGCGGTGCTGCATCAGGTGCGTGAGCAGACCGGCGTGAGCCTGAACGGTATTTCGGGTGATCAGGAGGCGGCGATTACGTACTTTGCGGTGCGCCGCTGGCAGGGCTGGGGTGCGGGCCGCATCCTTGATTTTGATATTGGTGGCGGCTCGTTTGAGTTTTCGACGGGTACGAATGCGTTGCCGGATGCGGCGATGAGCGTGCCGTTGGGTGCGGGCCGTCTGACGCGTGAGTTTTTTGATGAGCAGCCGCCGAGCCCGAAGCAGGTGAAGCGTCTGCGTAAGTATGTGCGTGAGCAGATTGCCCCGGTGGCGGAGAATCTGTTGCGTTATGGTGCGCCGGATATGACGGTGGGTACGTCGAAGACGTTCCGTTCGTTGGCGCGTATTTGTGGTGCGGCGCCGTATTCGGCGGGCCCGCATGTGAAGCGTGAGATGCATTTGCAGGATTTGCGCCTGTGGACTCGTCGCATGGAGGCGATGACTGTGGAGGAGCGTAGCGATTTGCCGGGTGTTTCGAAGGCGCGTGCGGAGCAGATGCTGGCGGGTGCTATCGCTGCGGAGGCGGCGATGGAGGCGTTTGGGGTTGAGACGATGCGCGTGTGCCCGTGGGCGCTGCGTGAGGGCCTGATCCTGAAGCGTATTGAGCACCTGGCGGAGGGTACGGGTACTCCGGTCAACCCGAAGACCCTCCTGGGTGAGTAGAACATGATGATGAACCCCGCAGGCTGGTGCGTAATGGGCACAGGCCTGCGGGGGTCACCGCTTTTCTTGTATATAACCCACCGACAAAGACGTAGGAAAGGAACAATCACCGATGAAAATCCAAGAAGTTATTGACGAGGTCAACAACACCTGGGGCGAAGAACACGAAGAAAAACGGAAAAAGATGCTTACGAATAACGTATTTCTGATGCCGGGAGTACTAATTATTCTTGTCTCGATTGCTTATCTTTTCCCGTTAGTAATAATTGGGGCAACGTTTATTTTTTCATCTAATAGAACTTTTGATTTATCTTATGGGATAATTTCTGCGTATTTTAATATCCCATATTATGTATTTGATCTTCGTGTGGGTATTATTGTATCCATTGCAAGTATTCTTTTAAGCCTGTATGTAAGTGTTGGGAAATATGCAGACGGGGCTGAAGGTGTATACGCTGAAGCTCGGCGTGCCGCATATCGACAGTTTGTGAAAATTGTCGGATTTATTATTTTTGTGGCGTTTATAATCAGCTTTTGGCATGGTCTTCTTGCTGGGTATCTCAAAGGCGAATCATTTGCCCCAGAGTGGTTTTTTCTACCTAGAGAGTGCCCTGAATGGTGCAGGTTGATGGTGCCAGCAGATATGGATTTATCGAGATATGGAGAAATGCCTTTATGGATTCTTATATTCTTTGCATGGGTCACTATTTCTTCTGCTTTAATGTTGACATACAGCGAAACAGATATTTTGATTCATAATGTTTCTAAGATTCGTAAATATAACCAGGGTGTAGTTCGTGATAATCACTCCGCCTTAAAGGCTTACTGTTTAGCTGAAGAAGCTTTTAACTATCCGGAGAAAGGCTATTTCACAAAAAATCTTAAGGATAAGTTTATTGGTAACTCTCAGAGAAGAAATCCTCTCTTTCCATCGCGATATTCATACTCTGGGTTTAGATTTAAAACCAATCTCAGTGGATTTCTTTGGAATACATCCATTATTAAAATGGTTTATGGGTTGCTGTTCATCTTGTGTATTTCAGGGGCCGTTTCGTCAATTTTATCTTTCCAGTATATTGGGGCTGACTGGAATTTAGGTCTAATATTTATAATTTTTGCCTGGGAATCAATATTCTTATTCTTGGATGTTAATTACGTGTATAAAGGGGTATATAAGTCTAGGATGAAATACCTTCCGAGACAAGAGAAAGCTCGTGAGTGGGTCGATTTCTATGGATTTAGTGGTTTAAATGTGTGGGTACTAAGAATAATTCTGATCGTACCGGTGGCTTCTGTTTTTGGGTATCTTTTGTACATTGCTTTCACAGTGGACCCGCAGTACCATGTTTGGAGAAATGAAGTTATTACTATAGTTTTGATCGATTCTGTGCTTATATTTTTTCTATACATCTTTTTCTTTAAAATTAAGTGTATTCTGCAGATATCTATCGAGTGTGAAATTCGAGCTTGTATGATGCAAGAGTTTAAGGAATCTATCTGTAATTCGGGTGGTGAACCGAGTGAGGAGCCGAATTATTTGCTTATTCCATATTTTTATTATTTGATGTTAGACGTTGAAAAAATTTACTCTGATTATAAATCTGAACACGGGGATAAAGGATTGAATGAAGGAAGGAGTTTATCTTCATGTGATTAAATTTTATCTATTAATAGGTGTATATTGAGAATTTATATTTATTTGGGAAGTCTTAACATAGATAATCTATTGAAGTATATATAATTTTTCTTTGGGTAAAATTGTTGGAAGAATTCAGAGATAATAAATTTTCTCTGTGATAAGTGGGAAACAAAGGTGTAAGAAAGGAACAATCACTGATGACGAACCAACTACTGTTAGAGCAGGTGCTAGCTGAAGGATTCAGCTGGGATTATCTCTGGCATTGGACCCATGATCCGGATATTTGGAAGGCTATTATCCCCGCCTCCGCGACCGTTATTGCTTCGCTGATTGCTATTATCGGCGTTTGGCTGACAGCTCGTCGGACAACGCAACAGATTGAGCTTTCCAAACAAGGAACACCACCAGAGCTAACTCGTTATATAACATGGGTTGAAGCATCTGAGAAATATAAAAATCTCATGGAATTTGAGAGGGGCAATAGTTTCGAAGGTTCCGAAAAGGAATACAAAGAAATTAAAGCATCCCGAAAGGCTGCTCTTCAGCGAGCTATATGGGAACGGAAAGTAATTTCTGCCTGTCCTGATATTCATGTACAGAAGCGAATTCTGAACATCCCTTATGTAATTCTACTAGGTAAGAAAATCGATTTCTTCACATTGTGGCCCTGGCTTAAATCTAGGTCTGTGAAGACTCTTGAACATATTTTCTCTGTTCTTATTGCAATATGGCTAACTGTGATACTTATTGAGTATTTTCAAGACGTAAAAAATAAGCAAGATTTTTTTGTTAATGTTTTTTCTTTTGTGGTTACTGCATATATCTTCGGTTATGTTTTGACCCTTCTTTCTGTAGAACATGGAGAAATGGATGCTGAATATCACTGTATTCAAATACGTATCGCAGAGACTAGCTCAAAGGGAGAAGAGCTAGCTGGTTCTTTTTCAAGATACGTCGCGAATAGGCGTCGAGTACGTTTCGCTTTCTCAAAGAGTGAGTATCGTGAATGGATATATTATCCAGGGTTTTCGCTTCGGGAAAGGCCGATTTGGCGATTTATTATTCCGGTAATTCTATTTGTTTATAACCTCTTTCCTGTTTATTGGGTTCTATGCCTCTTTAGTTGGAGTAAGTACGGGGAATGGAAAATGTATGGAACGTATCGCCTCAGTGCTTTTGGGCTTGATGAAGAGAAAAAACCGAAGCGAGAATTATGGACTAAGCTATCCAAATTATTAAAAGAAAAAATAAGGCGATTTAAGTAATATCCTTATTTTGGGATTGAGGCCTGAGAAGCCACATGTGTTTCGAGAAGCCACATCATATGTGGCTTCTCGCTATGGGGCTGTAACCCGTGCAGAATTTGTGCCATGGTTTAGTGTCTTCTGCCATAGTTTTTAACTACAACCAAAGACACTAACCTATGGCACAAATCCGT
>NZ_KV811583.1:67318-255757 GCF_001813145.1 Rothia sp. HMSC066G02
AAATCCGTAACCCATGACCGAATCTCCGGCTGTGCCAGGTAGGTGAGAGCTGGTTATTGGGTTATGCCTTGCCTTTTCGTCGATAGGTTAGTGTCTTCACTGCGGGTTAAAGACTCGCGGCGAAGACACTAACCTATCGAAAACCTCTGTCTAAAAAGCAGGCGGCCCCGGACGCACACGCATCCGGGGCCGCCTCTTTCGCTTTTTTGACGAATTCTCTATTGCCATTTTGATATAATCATAGGAGATGTAATTAATAGTCAGAAGGGCTGGATTATATTGATATATTGCAGAATTTTTTCATATTAAAATTTAGTGACGTAACAAGAGAAGTGACTCTATGAGATGCTATTGGAGGTATCGATGACTTTTCTAAACTATATCAAAGATGAAAAGTTAGAATTTAACTATAAGAGGGCCTGCGGTCTGTGGCTAATTGTGGTGGCGGCAGTTATAGCAATAGCTACCTTGGTTGGAGGAAAGCAAATAATAAACATGCAAGTATTCAGCATTGGCTACGTTATTAGCTTTTTCTCGATCAACATGAATAAAAAGGTGTTGAATAGACTATCCGACGGTCCTTCAAGTGAATTTCAAAAGAAAGTATCTTCACGTGCCGTTATTCTATTATTTGTCTTGATGATTTTGCTGGGCGGCCCATTCTTCGCAACTGAAAATTGGAGGCTGATTTGGCTGGGAGCGCTGATGGCAACCGCACTGCATTTCTTCCCGTACTATTTTGTGCATGGAAAGTCAATGATATACCTGGGTCTTATCTGTGCCATTAACGTGTTTGCGGGATATATTTTTACCAACATCCCGTTAGAGGTAATTGCATATATCGACGCGGCGATTAAGCTCATCTTCGGAATCTATCTGCTATTCCTTTCAAAGCCGTCAAAACAAAAGTAAGGCAATTCTTCGGCACGGCAAAACAGAGCGGCCCCGGATGCACACACGCATCCGGGGCCGCCCCTATTTCTGAAAGCTACTTCTTAGTGCCGAACGCCCTCATCCACGCCCAGCGCGTCAGCACCGCCGTGCCCACCGCAACCGCCATCGGCAGCCACGCACTCGCACCCTGACCCGTAAAACCAATCAACAGAGTCAGCGCAGACAGCGGCGCATTCATCGACACGCCCAAAAACGCCGCCGTACCCGTCAACGCCGCCGCATACAACACCATCGACGCGCCACCCGGCACCCCGCCCAAACCCGGGAACGCCCACAGCACCAGCGCCGCCACACAAAACGCAGCCGCCGCACCCAACGCCAAACCCGGCGTCAACGTACCGCCATAAGAACCGAAACGCAGACTCAGCAGCACCACGGCAGCCTTCGCAACAGCCAACGCCAACACGTACCCCACCGCTGCCGCGGTCAAACCGCCCGCCGCCGTATCCAACGACACATTAAACGTGTGCTGAGTCAGCAGACGACCATTACCCAGAATCTCCGGAAGCCACAACGAAACCACCGCGACCAGCGCAAACGCCACAGGAATACGCCACAGAAGAGAACGATCCTTCGCCTTCAACTTCTCCGCACGCTGCGACAACGCCCTAAAACCCAACGCCAACGGAGTCAACACCACACCCGTCAGCGCCGCCACCGTCAGCGTCGTCGCATCCAACGGAAGCTGCGGCACCGGGTACGTCGGCTCATTGACGATCACCAGATTCGCCGTGACCGTAGCCGTCCACACCGTCACCGCACCCACATACAGCGACCGCAGGCTCAAACCAACAGCCATCGCCTCCACAAGGTACACCAGGCCACCAATCGGCACCTGATACACCGCCGCCAAACCAGACGCCGCACCCGCCGCCACCAGCAGACTACGCTCACGAACACCCAACAGCGCGGCACCGTCAGCGCCCACAAAACCAAGACGCTCCAGCAGATTCGAGGTACGGCCAGCCGCCAAAGCACCCAGCTCACGAGGCGCGACCTCCTTACCCACAGGAGAGCCCGCACCCACCGCAACAATCTGAATCACCGAATGCGAAATCTGCCGCCACAGCGACGGGGTGCGGTCCTCCTCGGTAGCACCGGCAATCTGCGACTTCACGCCGACCACACGCCGCCCACCGGACTGCAGGTAGTACCACACCAGCGCCACAAACGGGCCCAGCGCCGCCAAAACCAGGGCACGACGCGCCGGATCGGCGCCGTCAGTCACCATTGGGTGATGCCCCTCAGACTGACCGAAAGTTAGCTCCTGCATAAAGTCCAGAACATAATGCAGAGCAATCGCGCCCAAGCCGCTGAACACGCCCGTGACCAGCGCGGCAAGGGTCAGCCCCAGCAGGAGGCGAAACGAAAAAGAACGGAAACCCGCAGGATTCTGCGGGCTATTCGGGAAAGAATTCGAGGAAGAACCAGTATGAGAAGACATAGAAAAAGGGGTTTGTGTGTTGCGTGCTGTGTGGTGTTGGAGGCTTCATGCCCGGCACAAACTGCCGCGGGTGAAGCTGTTTTCATTCTACACCCGCAGAATTACGCTCTCCCCGGCATGCCAGAACGTGAGAAGCGGAACCCTGCGCATTGGGTCGCGGAGCCTGAGGTGAAGCTGCCGCCCCAGAAAACGCGGAAGAAACAGAGCCAGGTCACATGCCCGTAGCCGCACCCGCTATGCTGGAAGGGTACGCCTCCACGCGCCCGCCGCGCACCGAACAGTAGCCCCCGGAATACACCGGCGGCACGCCTGCCGGCACCCGGCGCAGGCACCCCATTAGGAAGGATCAACGATGACCGCAACTATCGCTTTTCTCGGCACCGGCTCCATGAACGGCTCCATCGCCGCAGGTCTGCTCGCTGCAGGCCACGACCCCGCCCACATCCGCGCTACCGTGCGTAGCGAAGAATCTCGCGCCGCCCTCGCCCAGCGCCTCGGCGACAAGGTAGAAATCATCACCACCGGCGGCGAAGCTGACGGCAACCACAAGGCAACCGCCCACGCAGACGTCGTTCTGCTCGGCGTGAAGCCCTACGGCATCGTTGAGCTTGCCCGCGATATCGCACCCGCACTCGCACCGAACGCTGTTGTGGTGTCCGTTGCTGCTGGCGTGACCCTCGAAACCCTCGCCGAGTGCCTTCCCGCAGGTCAGCCCATTGTTCGCTGTATGCCGAACACCCCCTCTTCCGTGGGCAAGGGCGTGCTCGCCATCTCCACCACCGACACCGTGAAGGACGAGCAGAAGAAGCTCGTCGAAGAGGTCTTGGGCACCGTCGGCTTGGTTGTTGAGGTCCGCGAAGATCAGATGGACGCGGTCACCGCCGTCTCCGGTTCCGGCCCGGCATACGCGTTCCTGCTTGCGGAGGCGATGGCAGCCGCCGGTGAGAAGCTCGGCCTGGACGCAGACACCGCCCTCAAGCTTGCCAGCGCAACCGTTGCCGGTGCGGGCTTCCTGCTCGACGCCAACCCGGATGCGCCCGCCCTGCGCCGCGCCGTGACCAGCCCGAACGGCACCACCGAGCGTGCACTGAACACCTTCGTGGACGGTGGCCTCTTCCAGCTGACCGAGGACGCGATGCGCGCCTGTGCGGCACGTTCGGCGGAAATGAGCCAGCTGTACACCGCTGACGAGGACTAATCAGCGGGAATTACTAGCGGGGACTAACACCGTCCGGTACCATTCCTCTGACTGGGTAAAACTACAGAAAAACAGCCTCCTCCCGGCAGAACGGGAAGAGGCTGTTTTTCTATGTCTCATCGCGGGCTACTCAAACGCGGGCTCCTCAAGGCAGCGAGGAAAAATACGCTTAGGGGCGCGCCGCGAAACGCTCAATCAAATCCACCTGACCGGACACGATCAGAATGTCGCGCGAGTGAATGCGGGTAGTCGCGTCCGCGTAGGTGAAGTCCTCACCGGGGGACTTAATACCAACCACGGACACGCCGTACTTGGAGCGGATATCCGACTCGGCGAGGGTGAAGCCGTGGGTTTCCTTCGGTGGGCGCATCTTCGCAATCGCGAAGTCGTCATCAAACTCAATGTAGTCCAGCAGTCGACCCGAGACGAGGTGCGCGGCGCGGCGGCCAGCGTCCGCCTCCGGGTAGACCACGTGGTGCGCGCCAATACGCTCCAGAATCTTGCCGTGCGCGGGGGTAATAGCCTTCGCCCAGATACGCTCCACACCAATGTCCACGAGGTTCGCGGTAATCAGCACGGACGCCTCCACGGAGGTGCCCACGCCCACCACGGCGGAACCGAAATCGTCCGCACCCAACTGATGCAGGGTGTCGATATCGGTCGCATCGGCGGAGACCACGTGCGTCAGCACGCCGGACCACTTCTGCACCAGCTCGGGGTCCTTCTCGATGGCGAGAACCTCTTTATTCTGCAGGCGCAACTGGGCAGCCACAGCCGAACCGAAGCGTCCCAGGCCGATGACGAGGACGGGGGCGTTATGTGCACTAGCCAATGGTGGGCCTTTCTTCGGGGAACTTGTAGAGGCGGCGGTGTGAACGCATCGCCAGGCCGGTTGCGGCGGTTGTTGTACCCACACGACCAATGAGCATGAGCACACTGAGCACGTACACGCCTGCCGGAGGTAGGCTCGCGGAGAGGCCGTTTGAGAGGCCGCAGGTCGCGAAGGCAGAGATGACCTCGAAGATGACTTCTTTGAGATCTGCGCCGCTAATGATGAGAATCGATGCGGTGCCAACACCTACCACGGTAGCACCCATAACGATCACAGAGATGGCAATGCGCAGAGAGGATTCGGGGATGGTGCGATTGAACGCTACGACCTTCTGGTCACCTCGCGCCTCGGCAAGAATCGATAGGGCAATCACGGCGATGGTGGTGACCTTCACGCCGCCTGCGGTCGAGCCGGAGCCGCCACCAATGAACATGAGCGTATCCGTCAGCAGCGTGGAGACGGGGGTAATGCTGCTCATGTCGACCAGATTGAAGCCGCCCGAACGCATCATGACGGAGGCAAAGATGGCGTTCAGAACCTTGTCGCCTGCGGAGTAGTCGCCGATGGTGGCGGGGTTGTTCCACTCGAAGAGACCCCAGAAGAACGCGCCAAAAGCAAAGAAAAACAGGGTCGTCACGGTGGTCAGCTTCGCGGTGAGCGACCAGTGGCGGGGGCGGAAAGGGTGATGCTGAATCGCAATGAAAACAGGGAAACCGAGCGAGCCCAAGAACACGGCAATGCAGATGGGCACGAGCAGGAAAAGGTCATGACCGTAAGGCACGATGCCGTCGGAGTGCGGGGTGAAGCCTGCATTGTTGAAGGCTGAGATGGAGTAGAAAATGCTGTGCCAGATCGCCTGGAACGGGTCTTCGCCGAGGGTCAGGAAACGAGGAATCAGCACAAGCGCAATGATTGCCTCGATGGAGAATGAAGCATAGGAGACGCTCTTGATGATGCCACCGACCTCGCCAAGACGGCTGATGTTCAGGTCTTCCTGTGCGATGAGTTTGGTGCGCAGACCCATCTTACGGCCGATAGCCAGCGCCAGCAGGGAGGTAATGGTCAGAGTACCCAAACCACCGACCTGACAAGCCACAAGAATCATTGCCTGACCGAAGGTGGACCACTGCTCGGCGGTGGAGACGGTAGTCAGGCCGGTCACGGTCACCGCGCTGGTAGAGGTAAAAAATGCGTGGTGGAAAGGCGCGGGCTGCCCATCATTGGAGGAGATGGGCAGTAGCAAGGTGAGCGTAAAGAAGATGATGACCAGCAGAAACGCAGTGATTGCGGTGCGCGAAGGCGAGGCAAGAACGGTCACGTCAATAAAGTCACGGAACCGTTCGAGGGTCTGCAGATTGAACCCCATGGGGGCGCGCTTACGCTGAACCTCGGAGGTTTCGCTCACGTGGTCGCGTAGGGTGAGCAGACGATCGAGGTCAATACCGGGCACGCTCGTGAGGATGCTAAGGTTTTCGGCCTCGAGGCGGTCGCGTCGGCTACGGTGAACCTGCTGCTTTTGAGGTACGGATGTGGTGCCGCTGAGGGTGTCCCAGCGGCGGTTGAGCTGACCCTGGGGGTGGTGGTGTCGGCGCCGGGTGCGGCGGATGATGCGTCCCATGCGCCTCCTTCAGCTGGTCTGGGTGTTGGTGTGTTGGGTGGCGGATATGTGCCTGTTTTGACGCCTTCTAGTGTATCGCGCCGGGTGCCTACTGAGGGGGTTGAGGCTCTGGTGGTTTGGGGGTAAATATGTGAGCTTGGAGAAGGCGTGCGGTTGGTTTTGTGGGTGGAACCACGAAAACTATATATTCTGAATTAGCTATATAAGTATTGAGGGTCTGGGTGGCTCGCATATGCCTAGGATGAGATACAGGAAATCTCCACGAGATGTGATAGGCACTTCATGCTTTTCTCCCCTTCAGTGCTTCATATTGAGGTAGCATTCAGCGGTCTTTCAGAATTTTTGAAGGTAATTTCCGTATCAGCCTCATTCTAAGCTTGAGGCGTCACTTTATATGTCATAATCGCTATATGCATTCTGATGTTTTTTCTGTCATCGCGGATCCGACTCGCCGCCGAATTGTGCGTATTCTCGCTGAGCAAACCCACACGGTGGGTGCAGTGGTTGAAAAGCTGGGCATGAGCCAGCCGACCATTTCGAAGCACCTGAAAGTCCTTCGCGATGCAGATGTGGTCTCCGTGACCGTGGAGGGGCAGCGTCGCCTCTACTCCCTGAACCCGGATGTATTCGCCACTGTGACCGAGTGGATTAACGAGACCGTTCAGATTGCGCGCCAGTCCAATGAGGCGCACGTACCCGTGGCACTGCCCGGTGGCGTGACTGCATCTGCCTCCGACAAGACGATGGCTGAGAGGATTGCAGCTGAGAACGCAGTCGAGAAGGCTGGGCAGAAGCCGGTCGAGAAGACCTCTGAAAAGAGCGCTCAGAAGCCCGCAGCCGAAGAACCCGCTCAGAAGCTTGCACCCGCTGCAACTGCGCCGGCTGCATCCGAGAAGAACGCAACCGCGGAGAAGACCGAGGCGACCGACTCTGAGACTTTCGTCGTTGAGGCGCCCACCCCCGAGGAAATCGAGCAGGCTCGCATTCAGCGCGCCCGCGCACAGCACCTGACCCCCAGCGTGCGCATTTACTCGCGCCCGGCGGAGCATGCTGCTGATAGTGCCGCTTCCGAACCTGTCACTGAGAAGGCAGGAGCTGCTGAGCCCACCTCGCAGGAAGAGGTAGCGGATAGCACCCCGATGCGCCCCTTCACTCCCGCATCCTACGGTTACGATGCTGGGGTGACCCCCGCGGCGTCGGCATCCCCCGCTCAGCCCGCTACCCCTGCGGCACCTGCTGAGGTGAAGCCCGCTGAGACCGCCAAGACCACTGAGGCTAAGCCTGTCGTAGCGCATAAGCCGGTGGTATTCCCTCAGCCTGCGGCTGTGGTGTCTTATGGTACCGACCCCGCTGCGGTTGTGGGTGGTTCGATTCAGCCTATCGCTGTAATCCCCGAGGCTGTTGTGCTTGAAAAGGTCGCCGACGAAAAGGTTGCTGTTGAGAAGCCTGTTGCAACCGCTGAATCTGTCACGGAAGAAACAACCGGCAAGGAATTTGCAGCTGAGGAATCTGCATCTGAGGATTCTGCAGCTGAAAAGTCTGTGATTGAGAAGAACGTAGTGGATGAAGCCGCGGCAGAAGAGCCGGTGAAGGCTGAATCTGCTGAGGAAGTAGCTTCGCCCGCAGAAGCTACTGAAAAGGATGAGCTCGCTAAGGGCGAGCCTGCTAATGATGAGCTCGCTGAGGGTGAGCCTACTAAGGCTGAAACCTCCGCTGAGGAGCCCGAGTATCAGACTATGCCCGCCTACGATTCTGTGTACCGCCCCAACGCTGAGACGACCAACACCGAGGCGAAGGACAACCACCGTGGTGGCCTCTTCGGCTTCCTGCGTGGCCGCCGCCGCTAAGGCACGCCCTGACTCTCTGCCGTTCAACCTCCGGCACAACTCTGTATAAAACACACACTCTCACTCACTTTTTGACCGAAAGACGCATTCACGTGGCTATTCATCGTAAAATTCTGCGCTGGCTCGAGAACGAACTGTTCGAGGGCAACATTCAGCTGGGTCAGGACCTGCCCAGCGATAGCGAAATTGCGCGCGCTATTGGTGTGAGTCGTTCCCGCACCCGCGAGGCTCTACGCACCCTGGAAGATATGGATTTGGTGCAGCTGTACAACGGCCGCGGCAAGGAAATGCTGGTGCACCTGAGCGATGAGCCTGCCGCTGCCGCCAGCGCTGCTCTGCGCCTGCACATGTCCAGCTCGCGTTACCCGACTCGTGACCTGGTGCAGACCCGTATTCTGCTGGAAAGCTGGGCGATTGCGCGTATTGACCCGAAGACCACCTCCTTCGCGGAGATGGACGAGGTCCTGGAGCAGATGGAAGATTTCGACCTGTCGATTCGTGATTTCCTCGAGCTTCTGCTGACTTTCCACCACCAGGTGATGCGTTGCGCCGGTAATGAGCTGCTGGTGGGTCTGCTCGCGTCGGTGCGTCAGCCGAGCTTTGAGTCGATGCTGTCGCTGGTGGGCCGTATGCCGCTGTGGAGTAGCGCTGTGGAGCGTCTGCGTGCTGAGAGCCGCGCTATTGCGGAGGCGCTGAAGGCTGGCGATTCGGCGACGGCTCGTGCCATGGTGATTGGTCAGCTGCGCGGCATGTATTCCGATGCCGGTATTGACCTGGAGCAGGAAGCGACCTCTGCGAACGGTCTGCCGGGTGAGCCGATTGCTTCTGAGTTCGCGCCGGTTGATGTGGATGAGTTTGCCGCTGATGACTTTGATGATTTGATGCAGGATGACCCGTCCTTCGCTGATGTGGGGGCACTTCCTGCTGCGGATGCTCCTGTTGCGGCGCCGGTTGAGCCGGTTCAGGTTCCTGCTCCGGTTTCTGCTGCGGTGTCTGCGCAGTCTGAACCCGAGGTTGCCCACGGTGATGAGGCGGGGTCTGAGATTTCCTTCGGGCTGACTGATACCTCTGCTGATACTACAACTGGTGCGGATATTTCTGCTTCTGACAAGGCAGAACGTACGATTCCCGCTGCGTCTCAGCCCGCACCTGTTGCGGCTTCCGCAACCCCCGCACAGCCTGCCGCTCATTCTGCGAGCCCGGATGTGCCGCTGAGCTTCGGCACCCCGCGCCGCAGCGCCCCGGTAGCGCAGGCTGCACCCGCCTCCCAGGCTCTCAGCTCGCAGACTCCCAGCGGTCATCTGCCGAGCGTCCCTGCCGCGTACGCGCAGGAAGAGGCTGAGGGTCCCGCGAAGGTTCTGCGTGCTTCTACGGCGGCTCCGCGTCGTCGTAGCGGCCAGATTATTTCTCCGGTGCGTGCGACCATTATTAAGCCGGTGGATCGTAGCAAGGTGCTGACTGCGCCTGCCCGTACCGTGCATCCTGCGGCTGTTGTGACTGCTGCGGCTCCTGCGGAGACTGAGTCGGCTGAGAATGTTCTGCGTGCCCCTGCACGCCAGGAGGCGCCCGCCGTTCAGCCTGCTGAGCCTACCCGTCTTGAGGCGGCTGCGACCATTCACGACACCTACGAGAAGCTTCCGCATGAGGAGCCGGTGCAGGAGCGCGGCGGCATCTTCTCGAAGATGAAGCGTTTCTTCGGCGTGGATGTGTACGAGCCTGATGAAGCGCAGGAGAGCCCTGAGAAGGAACAGGCTGTGAAGGAGCAGGCTCTGAAGGCTGAAACGAAGTCCGAGCCCCAGCATGAGCTCCAGCCTGAGCCCCAGCCCGTCATTGATGAGGAGGCGCTGGCTCGTGCCGAGGCTGAGCGCGCTGAGCGTTTGAAGGCGTTGCACGCGGCAGCGGAGGAAGAATCCGCAGCGGAAAGCTCTGCTGAGAAGGCTTCTGTAGAAGAGCCGGTTGAAGAACCCGCTGAGGACCCCGCGCAGGAATCGGCTGAGGAGCCGGTAGAGGCCGACTCCCAGACTGAGGAGAGCACTTCTGAGGGTGCTGTAGCTTCTTCCGGTTCGGTATTGTCTCATGGCCGCGCTAAGGGCTCGAAGAAGTCGAAGAAGAAGCGCCGTTAGGGCTGCCGAATCCCCGGTTTCACCCGGAAATACCCTCGATAAGCCTGCGGGAGAAGCGGAAATTCAGGGGAAAACTCCTGAAAAGCCGCTCTCGAATGGTGAAAATGGGGGTAAACCTAGTACTCTAGGTAGGTAGCGCTCTAAAACGCAAGGGTATTTCTGTGCCTAAAATGCGTTTTGGATCGGTTATACCGGTATAAATATCCCCGGGTAGCTACCGAGTCGAATGGCTCGGCCGGGTACGAGTAAAGTGAGGAAATCCTATGGGTTCCGTTATCAAGAAGCGCCGCAAGCGTATGTCCAAGAAGAAGCACCGCAAGCTGCTTCGTAAGACCCGCCACCAGCGCCGCAACAAGAAGTAAATAGACTTCTTTTGCCCCGCCTTCCGTATGGAGAGGCGGGGTTTTTGCGTTTCTGCAGTTTTTGCGTTCCTACAGTTTTTGCGGGCCGGGTTTTGTACGCCAGGTTTTGTACGCCGGGTTTTGTATTTGTAGAGGGTATGTGCGGGTCACTTGTTTGGGGTGCGGCGCGCTATCTGAGAGACTGGGATTATGACTGAAACTTCCACCATTAAAGTTCACCTCATGCGTCACGGCGAGGTGCACAACCCCGAGCGTATCGTGTACGGCCGTCTGCCCGGCTACCGTCTGTCCGATAAGGGCCAGCAGATGGTGCGTCTGAGCGCCGAGGAGTTCGCGGCTCGTGCTGAGCGCGGTGCCCGTTTCGTGCATCTGGTCTGCTCGCCGTTGCAGCGTACCCGTGAGTCTGCCGCCCCGGTTGAGGAACTGCTGGGCCTGACCGCGCAGCCGGATGAGCGCGTCATTGAGGCGGATAACTACTTTGAGGGTCTGCACGTGAACGCGCAGGAGCTGCTGAGGAACCCGCGTCACTGGATGAAGCTGTACAACCCGGCGCGCCCCTCCTGGGGTGAGTCGTACCTGGACCAGATTCGCCGTATGGCGGCGGCTGTTCAGGATGCGGCGCGTACCGCCTATGAGCACGGCGGCGAGGGCGCGGAGGCGATTATTGTGTCGCACCAGCTGCCGATTTGGACTACTCGCCTGGGAGTTGAGGGCCGCATGCTGCAGCATGACCCGCGTGCCCGTGAGTGCAACCTGGCGTCGATTACGACTCTGGCGTTTAGCACCACTGATTTTGAGCATGAGATGCCGCATTTTGTGGGGTATTCGGAGCCTGCGGCGCCGCTGTACGGTGGCGTGATTCAGCTGCCCGGTAGCTGAAACATCCGGTAGCTAGTTCCTGAAGCTGTTTTTGAGCATAGTAAGAGGCTGTGAGCCCATCCGTTACGGATGCGCTCACAGCCTCTTACTGTAAATCTTGAGGGGCGCACGAGCTGCAAACCTAGCTGTCCTGACTAGTTCTGCCCGTTACCCTGATTCGGCGTGCCGTCCTCGGGATCCTTACGCTCAGAATCCTGTTTGTCGTTCGATTCTGCCTCGCGGCTGCGGCGTTCGCGTTCTGCTTTTGCTTTGAGCCAGCGCAGGTACTCTTCGTCGTCGTCGGGGGAAGAGACCGAGGGCGCCGGGGTGCCGCGTCGCTGACCGAATCCGGGGCGAGGAGCACCTGCTGCGGGCTGTGCCTTGGGGCGGCCCAGGATAAGCCACATGAGCGGGCCCACCACGGGGAAGAGCAGGGTGACGAGAACCCACAGCCACTTGGGCAGGGTTCGCGCCTCGTGTGCGGGGGTGCGGACGGCGTCCAAGAGGGTGTAGAGGGTCAGCCCCACGATGAGGGCGGCGCCGCCAATTATCAGCATGGCTCGAATCATAAGCACTACTATGACATACCGCCGCGTTATTGCGGAACTGTGAACCGGGTGCCCGCCAACGGCGTAATGGCGCGGCAATCCGGTGCAGATTTGTACGTCGGCTTAGTAGCCGGTCTTAGTAGCCGGTGAACACCTGAACTTCGTGGCTAATAATATCCAGCGAGCCCAGCCACACGGCGAGGGCAAGAATAACCGAGTACACGAGTGCCACAATACCCGCCTGCTTGAGCACGGGAATCAGGTCGCGGCCGCCGCGCGTCCACACGGTCACGCAGGAGTGGATGGTCGGGCCGACCAGCAGGAAGATCAGCAGGAACCAGGGGTTCTCATCGAGCAGGAGCACGCCCAGGCCCAGTGCCAGCGCCATCTCCACGATGTAGGTGATGCGCGACCAGCGTTCGCCCAGGCGGACCGCCATGGTCAGCTTGCCCGCCTCAATGTCGGTGGGAATGTCACGTACGTTATTCGCCATGAGCAGCGCACAGGAAATCAGACCAATGCCGATAGCGCCGACCCAGCCGAGCAGGGTCAGGGTGTGCGCCTGCGTGTAGAGGGTGCCCAGGGTCGCAACCAGACCAAAGTAGACGAAGACGAACACGTCGCCCAGGCCCATGTAGCCGTAGGGGTGCTTGCCGCCGGTGTAGCCCCACGCCGCGAAGACGCTGGAGGCGCCAATCGCCAGGAACCACCACTGGTTCGCCAGAGCCACCAGGGCAAGACCGGCAAGCATCGCTAGACCGAAGCAGGCGAAGGCGGCGTACTTGACGGAGCGGGGGCTTGCCACGCCGGAACCGACGAGGCGTAGCGGACCCACGCGGTCTTCGTCGGTGCCTTTGATGCCGTCGGAGTAGTCGTTGGCGTAGTTCACGCCGACCTGCAGGAAGAACGCGACGAGGAACGCCAAGAACGCGTAGAGCGGCTTGAATTCGTTGATCTCGTAGGCGGCAGCTGAGCCGGCAATAATGGGGGCAACGGCGAGCGGCAGGGTGCGCAGGCGAGCGCCTTCAATCCATTGGGCGGCAGTTGCCACGGGGGTTCCTTCCGGGTCTAAGTGCGTATGATGCGTGGGTTTTGTGTGTGACGGTCAGGGCGGGCGGGCGGGTGCGTGTACGGGGTGAAAACCCGCGGATGAGCCTGCTTTAGCCCTGACGGTAGTCTCTGTCCAGGATACTGTATATTTCTGCGCGGTCCGGCTTGCCGGTGCTGGTGAGCGGGAAATCCGGCAGGATGCTCAGCTGCTTGGGTGCGGCGGGGGCACCGAGCTTTTCGGCGCAGCGGGCACGCAGCAGGGCGCAGAGTTCTTCGTTCAGGGCGGGGCGATTCTCGGTAGGCGCAGCCGTAGCACCGGCAGAAGGTACGAGCGTGACCGCGGCGGCAATGGCTGTGCCCCAGCGGGCATCGGGTAGGCCGACTACGCAGGCTTCGCGTACGGCGGGGTGCTCTTCGAGGACGGTTGCCACGGCGCGGGCGGAGATTTTTACGCCTCCGCTGATGAGCACGTCGTCGCTACGACCGAGCACCTGCAGGCGCTGCTCGCTACAGTTCTCGTTGCTGTTGGGAGCTGCTGCAGGGCTCAGCAGCCCGTAGTCGTCGGTGCGGTACCAGCGGGTGCCGTCGGCGGCGGTGAAGAAGTGCTCGGCGGTGCGGGCGGCGTCGCCAATGTAGCCGCTGGCGAGGTGCGCACCGCTAATCCAAATACGGCCCACCTGTGCCTGCTTCCCGCCGGTATCCGGCACAGCGGGCATACCTTCTTCGGGTACGAGCTCAACCCGCACGCCGGGCAGAACAGAGCCGGAGTAGACACAGCCGCCGGCGGTTTCGGCGCTACCGTAGGTGGTCACCGTGTTCAGCCCCAGGGCGGTGGAGGCGGCGAGCAGGCCGGCGCTGGCGGGGGCGCCTCCAAGCAGGATGCCAGTGAAGGATCCGAGCGCCTCGTGAATTTCAGCGCCCAGGTGCGGATCGGCGTCCGCGCTTTCGAGCAGCTTATGGAGCTGGGTGGGTACCAGGGAGATAAACCGGCGTGCCGAGCTCATGTGCTCAACCGCCTGCAGGAAAACTTCGGGGCTAAAGTGCACGGGCTCAATGACAGAGCGGGCAATGACCGGGGCGGTACCGGCGAGTACGGAGCGGGCGAGTACCTGCGCGCCGGCAATATAGTGCGCCGGAAGAGCCAGGAGCCACTGCGAGGCGGCATCGGAGTTTGAGCCGAAGAAGCGCTCGGTGGCTACCGCACTGGCGGCAAGAGCTCGCGCGGTCAGCGCGGTGCGTTTGGGGGTTCCGGTGGATCCGGAGGTGCCCACCACCAGCGCGATAGGCTCCGCAGCCGCACCCGCATCCGCCGCGTACCCGCCCAGTAGTTGCTCAAAGGCGCCCAGCATGGCGTGAGGGTCGGCGGGCTGATCGGCACGCACCTGTACCGCCTGCGGATGCAGGGCAACCTCCTGCGGGGCGGGGGAGGGCATGAGCCCGGGTACGGGGGTGTTCATCATGGCTAAATCCTTAGCGGCTGTTTGTAGCGGCTGCGTGCTGTCATGCGCCGGTGTCATATGCCGGTGCGGCATCAAATGCGCCGGAGCCGGATTCTTAGCTGAGGTTCTCAGGGTTGAATCCGGCTCCGAGCCTATGCATCTGAAACTACTTCTGTAGAAGGGGCTGTCTCTTAGAAGTAGTAGGGGTAGTTGGACCAGTCCGGGTCACGCTTCTGCAAGAACGCGTCGCGGCCCTCCACAGCCTCGTCGGTCATGTATGCCATGCGGGTTGCCTCACCAGCGAAGACCTGCTGGCCGAGCATGCCGTCGTCGGGCAGGTTGAAGGCGTACTTGAGCATGCGGATTGCCTGCGGGGACTGGCGAGCAATGTGCGCCGCGTATTCCAGGCCCTTGTTCTCGAGCTCTGCGTGGGGAACGACGTCGTTGACTGCGCCCATTTCGTACATGCGCTGTGCGTCGTATTCCTTGGCGAGGAAGAAGATTTCGCGGGCGAACTTCTGACCCACCTGGCGTGCGAGCAGCGCCGAACCGTAGCCTGCGTCGAAGGAGCCGACGGTTGCGTCGGTCTGCTTGAACTTGCCGTACTCTTCGGAGGCGATGGTCAGGTCAGCAACTACGTGCAGGGAGTGGCCGCCGCCTGCAGCCCAGCCGGAGACGAGGGCGATAACGACCTTGGGCATGGTGCGGATGAGGCGCTGCACTTCCAGGATGTGCAGTCGGCCTGCGCGTGCCGGGTCGATGCTTTCTGCGGTGTCGCCGCTGGCGTAGTGGTAGCCGTCGCGACCGCGGATGCGCTGGTCGCCGCCGGAGCAGAATGCCCAGCCACCGTCCTTGGGGGAGGGGCCGTTGCCGGTGAGCAGTACGGTGCCCACGTTAGAGGTCATGCGGGCGTGGTCGAGGGCGCGGTAGAGCTCGTCCACGGTGTGCGGGCGGAATGCGTTGCGCACCTCGGGGCGGTCGAAGGCGATGCGCACGGTAGGCAGATCGCGCAGAATCTCACCGTTTTCGTCGCGCTCAACCTGGCGGTGGTAGGTGATGTCGGTGAAGTCCTCGAAGCCCTCAACGACGCGCCAGTCGGCGGGGTTGAAGATGTCCGAGATCTTTTCGGGAAGTTGTGCAGTCATAGACCCTATTTTACGGTGCCCGCGGTGCGGCTCGTCGAGGCCGGGGAACGAAGCACGCTCGGCATAATATTCCAATAACAGAATATGATGCGCGGGAAGGGCCTCTGTCCTTGCGCTCATACCTGTATCTTGGCAGGTTAAGACCCTATAAACAGACCAAGGCTCGGACCGCGTGTGTGCGGCCCGAGCCTTGGGGAAGAGACTCTTTACTTGACCTTGGCGAGCTCAACCGCGCGGTCGAACTCTTCGTCAATGGCGTCGTTCTTCTTGTAGGTCATGAGCGAAACCACGATGGCGACAAGCAGCGCCGAAGCGAAGCCGGGAACCATTTCGTAGAGCACAGACTTCATGGGGCTCTGGCCCCATGCGAATGCCACAACGGCGCCGGTAATCATGGAGGCCAGTGCACCCTGGGTGGTCAGCTTACGCCAGTAGAGGGAGAGCAGAACGGTCGGGCCGAATGCCGAACCGAAGCCAGCCCAAGCGAATGCGACCAGCTGCAGAATGGAGCTGTTGGGGTTCCATGCCAGGGCACCGGCGACCAGCGCCACGATTGCCACGCCTGCACGGCCGAGCCACAGGGACTTGCCGGCGCTGAGCTTCTTCGAGGAGAAGATGCCGTAGAGGTCCTCCACCAGAGCGGAGGAGCACACAATCAGCTGCGAGGAGAGGGTGGACATAATTGCCGCCAGAACCGCAGCCAGAATTAGGCCCGCAATGAGGGGGTGGAACAGAATCTGGGCGAGGTCCAGGAAGACCGACTCAGCGGTTTCCGGGTTGGTGAGGGACGCCTCGGGGTGGCGTGCAAAGTATGCGATACCCATGAACGCGCCGCTCAGTGCGCCGAACACGGTCAGGACCATCCAGCTGATGCCGATGCGGCGGCCGGACTTGGCGTCAGCGGGGGTGCGCATTGCCATGAATCGCACAATAATGTGCGGCTGACCGAAGTAGCCCAGACCCCATGCGAGGGATGAAACAATACCGGCGAAGGTGGTACCCGCGAAGATGCTCAGTGCGTCGGGGCGTACCTGGCTGATGGACTCAACCACGGGGCCCACGCCGCCGAGGTCAATGATGGTGACGACCGGAACGGCAATCAGTGCTGCGAGCATGAGCAGACCCTGAACCATGTCGGTGTAGGACGCGCCCATGAAGCCGCCGAAGAAGGTGTAGAACACGGTAATGCCTGCCAACAGGAGCATACCGGTGTGGTATTCCTGACCGAAGGAGGACTTGAAGAACAGACCGCCGGACACCATACCGGAGGAGACGTAGAAGGTGAAGAATACCAGAATCACGACACCGGAGACGATGCGCAGCACGCGCTTGGTGTCATGGAGGCGGTTGCTCAGGAAGACTGGGACGGTCACTGCGTCGCCTGCTACTTCGGTGTAGCTACGCAGTCGCGGTGCCACGAACGTCCAGTTGCACCATGCGCCGATGGTCAGGCCGACGGCGAGCCATGCCTGGGAGAGGCCGCTGAGGTAGACGGCGCCGGGCAGACCCATGAGGAGCCAACCGGACATGTCGGAGGCGCCCGCTGAGAGTGCGGCGACGGTGGGGGAGAGCTGACGCCCGCCCAGCACATAGTCGTCGAGGCTGTTGTTCTTGCTATTTGCCCATAGGCCGATTGCGATCATGGCAACAAAATAAATCGCCAGCGCGATGACCTGGTATGTACTCGCGGCCATAATGTTCCTTCTCTCCTGGTGGTAGTGTGCGCCTGTGTGTATTTATGCGCTACCCCATAACTTTATGAGTGGCATAGGATACAGTCTAGGCTTTGAAGGACTGAAAATAAAGTCTATTTGACGCTTAGGGGTGAGGATCTATGGAATAAATATGTATTTTCTGTGTAAAATCCATGGTCGTACACGTGGGTCATTGTGGGAGCGTGTGCGAAAAAGTGCCCGAAAAATCCTTGAATTTCAGGGTTTCGGGCACTTGAGTGAAAGATATGTAGTTGAAAAGCAACGCAAACGCTCAATGGCATATGCATCTAAAACGAATTAAACGAAAAATTTAAAAGCCGTTCGGAGTGTTGAACTGTTACACGACAATGTCACAGAGGCTTAGAGATCCCTCACAACCCATGGTTCAGTAGCCATACGAGCCGGATCAAAACGCTCCAAAATCGCTGCCGCATTGGGCACCGGAACATCCGCCGAATGGGTGGAGCCATCGGCGTTATACACCGGAATAGATGCGGCAATCCACCCCAAAATCGTAGGGATTTCAACGCCCGCCTCACGCAACTGCGGCAGAGTCACCGCACCGTCACGCTTCGCCAGGCGCTTGCCCTCCTCGTTCAGCGCCAGCGGCACATGCGCGTAACGCGGCTGCGTCAAACCCAAAAGCTGCGCCAAATACGACTGGCGGGGCGCCGAAGGGAGCAGATCATCACCGCGCACAATCTGCTCAACCCCCACAAACGCATCATCCACCACGGAGGTCAGGTTGTAGGCGTAGGTTCCGTCATTGCGCACCAGCACAAAATCATCCACCAGGCCGGTGTATGCGCCGTAAAAATCATCCTGCACGGTGTAGCTCGCGCACTCGGCGCGCAGGCGCAGAGCCGGCGGACGCTGGGTGCGGCGCTCCTCCCGCTGGTCCTCGCTTAGGTCGCGGCAAGTACCCGGGTAGGCGCCCGGTGCACCGTGCGGGGCGCTTGAGGCCTCCTGAATTTCGCGGCGAGTACAGAAACACTCGTAGACGAGTCCCGCCTCGCGTAGCTGTTGAACCGCCTGCTCATAGGCGGCAAGGCGCGTGCTCTGATACAGTACGCCTGCTTCCTTGCCCTCGGTGCTTTCGCTACCCTCAATACGCTCTGCCGAGGCGCCGGGGCTCGCCTCCCAATCCAAACCCAGAGCCGCCAAATCAGCAATCTGACGCTCCGCAGCACCCGGGCGCACGCGATCCAAATCCTCCACACGCAAATAGAAGGACTTGCCACCGCGGCGCGCCATAGCCCATGCCAAAATGGCGGTACGCAAATTACCCAGGTGCAAATCACCCGAGGGGGAGGGGGCGTAGCGTCCGGTGCCGCTGGGGAACGGCTGAGTTACAGGCTGAGCAGAGGAAGGGCTAGAGGAAGAAGTCATACTCCTATCCTATAGGGCGCGAATTTCTGGTTCCTGCTCAGATTCCCACGGGCTCCTCACTGACTGCTCACTGGCTCCTAACCGGCGCTGGACTAGCAGGAGGAACGCGCTACCCTCCTAATCAATCTGTGGAGGTTGTCAAGCATCACGTATCAGCTGTCCGTAGAGGCTGAATTATGCAGAATGATGCACTTTCATCCCCTTAGAAGCGTGCAATAGTGCAAAAATATGTTCTCCAGAAGCCCGAATAGCCCCTCAGTCGCCAAAAATTACAGTAGGGTTGTATCTATGGCTCGTACTATTGAACTCGCAGACGGCGTGTACCGTATTGCGACCGACAACTACCGACTGAACACCGGACTGGTCCTCGGACTGGAACGGGCACTTGTCGTGGATACCGGCGCAGGTCCCCGTCAGGCAACCGAAATCTATGATGAGGTTCGCCGTCTCACGCGCCTTCCTATCACCGTCGTAAACACTCACGGTCACTATGAGCGTTTCTTCGGCAACGATGTTTTCGCGGCAATGGGTACCGAAGAATTCTGGGCGCATCCTCGCGCCGCGCGTGCAATCCGTAAATACGGTGAGGCGCAGCGTCCCTATGTCGAGACGCTGGAACCGGAAATGGCGCACCACCAGGGTGCAGCCACCGATATTATTGTCCCCAACCGCCTGGTCGCCAATAGCGGTGACGGTATTACCTTTACCCCCATTGACCTGGGTGAGCGTAGCGCAACCCTCATGTACATGGGTCCCGGCCACACCGACGGTGACATTCTGGTCGGCATTGAAGATGTGCTCTTCATGGGCGGTCTGATTGAAGAGGGTACCGACCCCTACTTCGAGGATTCCTTCCCGGATCGCTGGATTGATACTCTCGGTGCCGTGCTCGAATTTGATCGCTACCGCGTGTATGTGCCCGGTAACGGTGAGCCGGTGGACCGCACCTTCGTGGAGCGTGAGCGTAACACCATGGTGACCGCTATTGAGTCGATTCGTTCCTCCACTCTGGACCGTGAGGATGAAGCAACTACCGCGGCAATGTATAAGCTGCCGTATGCGCCGGGTGCGACTCGCTTCCTGCTGGATCGATTGGCTCAGCTGGAGAATGCACCGGTGGCGGCGTACCTCGAAGCGGATCACCCGGATACCAGTGGTTTCACGGGTCCGATTACTCTGGGTCAGGCTTCGTACTAAAACCCCGTATGCAATATGCCTCATGGGGCATAAATACAGGTGAGGGCTGGTTTCTATGATAGAAACCAGCCCTCACCTTTTATATACCCATAACCTTAGGGCACGTATTTAGCGCTGAACGTACTGGGCGCGCATTGCCTCGCAATCAGCCTGCAAAGAAGCCGGGACTTCACCCATTGCCTCGCAAAGCTGCACGAAACGGTGACGCCAATCCAGGTGCTGCAGCGCCTGACGAATCTGCTGCTCACCCTGCGCGGGGGTCCAACGGGAGACCGCATCGGCAACCTGCGCGAGGCCCGCGCGTGCATCCGCATGATCAATGTCGATGGTCGCGCCATCCCAAAGGATTTCACGTACGGTGGTGGTGTTCGGAACCTTGCCGACCACGGTCACGCCCGAAGCCAGGGCATCGGTCCAACGACCGGTGATGTACTCCTTGGTCGGGTGAGTGTACGGCGCCGGGCTGACCGAAGTGGAGAACGCCAGCAGGAACTTCGCGCGGTTCAGCGAATCCTGCAGATGCTGAGCCGACTCGCGGTCATTTGCACCGAAGGGCGGGCGGCCCTCAAAGCTCAGACCCAGCTCAGCGGCGAGGGCGGCGGTCGCCTCGTCATCTTCGTAGGCGGCGGGCTGACGGCCCACGCGCAGCAGGTCGGTGCTCTTTGAGCCCAGAGTAGCCAGACGGTCGCTGAACTTGCTCCAAACATCCGCACCCCAGGGCAGAACGCCGGGGTTCTTCACGCCCGCGGCAGTCCAGGGCTGAACGTCGTCAACATCCGCAACGAAAATACGGTCGTAGGTGGAGGACTTAGCCACCGCAGGAATACGGTCATCCCAGAAGCTATCAATCACCCAGCCGTAGACCGCGCCGTAGCGGCGGAACGCGAAGGAACGCTGCGAAATGGCGTACAGCTGACCGGGATCAGAAGCAATCACCAGGCAACGATTGGAACCGCCCTTGAGGCGGGGCAGGCGCGCCAGAAGCTTCGTTTCCTTGCTGAGGGATGCGCCCACATCCACGGTGTGCACGGTGCCGCCGGTGTAGCGGGCGAGAAGCTCCGCCATGGCGTGTACGGGAACCCAACCGGCTCCGGAGGGGACAGCAACAATAATATCGAGTGAGCTCATGAGAATCCTTGGGAGCGACGTCCGCCGCATGCACCGGACTCACCGGGGTAAAACCCCTGGTCGAGCGCGGTATGCGTTAGCGGTGAGAGCGTGAATGTTGATCAATGATAGATAGGGTGCCTTGAGTCAGCAGGTGCGCAGGAAAACGCGAAGGTAACGGCGAGTGAAACCGCTACGACCGGCTAACTTTTAGCCACGGAAGGCTACGGCACAGGTAGTTTTTAGTATATCGGTCAACCCTGCGCACGGGGCTTAGCCTGCCGCCTTTACGCGCGGCTTTAGGGTGTGTGAATGCGCACCTCAATGCCGGATTCGGTGCCGAAACCGGCGGCCATGCGTGCCAGGTCAGTGTTCGGTGCGGCAGCCACCGTGAAGAAGCGGTCTACCGCGGCGGTGAACTGCGCCTGACGAGCCATATCACCGTGTTCAAGGGTCGTGAAAATACCGCCGCCGGCATCGTCAAAGACCTCAACGCGCAGTTCGGGCAGAAGCTCAGTATTCGGCAGGTTCAGTGAGGAAACATCGTGCTGGAAGGTCAGGTCGCCGCACAGCAGGGTCACCGGCAGGGCGGCACCACCAACGACCGGGCGGGAGTTCTCATCCACGCCGGCGGGGTAGTAGCCCGACAGGGACACACCAATAGCGGTCGCAATCGTGCCGTCAATACCGGCAAGACCGCGGTTGGCGAACACGCGTGCGGGGGCGGGCTCACCCAGGGCGGGGGCTGCCGCATCCAAATCACGCACCAGGTTAGAGGAGCCCAACACCATGAGGCGACGCTGAGCCACCGCATCCTTCCAGACGCGGCGGGCGTAGGAGCGGCCGGCGGTGCGGTTGCGGTAATCGGTGTAGTCAACCGAGCTCTCAGCGCTGCCTACTGAACTCTCAGCACCGGGGTGTTCGTAGGCGGCAATGGCGCGCAGGCGCTCATCCTGCAGCTCGCGGGCGGGCTCAACCCACTGCTCTAGCCAGCTCAGCTCGTCCACCAGCTCATCAGCGGTAGCAGAGGATGCGCACGCAAACTCGGCGAGCTCGCGCGGGGTCGGCAGCTCCACGAAGGAGCGAGCGCCCGGCTCGTACCAGCTGGCGCGGCGCGGGGCGTAGAACGCGCACTGAATATCTTCGCGTTCCAGCAATGCGGTAATCGGGCGCGAAAGCGTCGGGTGGCCGAAGAGCACCACACGCTCAATCTGCGCGGCGGGGGCGAACGAACCATCAGCGAGCAGCTGCGGGTAGTGAGGAATGGAGGTTGCGCCGTGGCGCGCCTCGGAGGAAGGCTCCGCAAACAGCGGCAGGTTCAGCACGCGCGCGAACTCAGCCGCAAACTCGCCGGCACCGTCAGCGGCAACCACCACGGTGCGGTGCGCCGGAGTGAACTCCGCCAGGTCCGCCTGCGCCTCCAAGGAGTCCAGGAGCCAACGCTGCTCAGCGCTGGAGAGCCCCGAACCCTCGGCGCGGGCGGCGCGGGCACGGCCCTCAGCCTGCGGGTCGTAATCCTCCAGCAGGCTCTGCGCCCACTGCGGAAGCATCTGCGCAAAACGGCCAGAGGGGGTCAGCGGCGTATCGAAACAAATGTTCAGGTGCACCGGGCCAATCGGCTCCGCCGACTGCTTGCGCCAGTGCTCGGCGCTACGACCGGTCAGCGCATTCAAGCAGGCGGCAAAAGCCTGAGTCTGCTCGCCCTCCACCTGCTCGGGGTAGGAGGTCAGATCGGCTTCAGCACGCACAAAAGGATGGAAGAAACTCGCCTGACGGGTCGTCTGATTCACGCCGCTACCGCGCAGACGCTCCGGGCGGTCCGCGCTCAGCACCGCCAGGGGCACGCCGGTGTGGTACGCCTCCATGACAGCGGGCACGTACTCGCCCAGTGCCGTACCGGAGGTGCACACCAGGCCCACGGGCTGACCGGACGCCTTGGCAATACCCAGGGCGGTAAAGGCTGCACTTCGCTCGTCCACGCGCACGTGCGCAATGAGGGCGCCGGCTTCAGCGGCGGCGGCAATAGCGTACGCAAGAGGTGCGCTACGGGATCCCGGAGACACGACAACATGCCGCATACCGGCACGAATCAGCGAATCGAGCACGGATACTGCGGTGAGCATGGCGGGGGTTGAGCGGTTTTCAGTCACCGTACCATTCTAATGCCGAGGGCATTTTCCTTCAGTTATGGTTACCCTTCACGACCTCATCGTTACAGTGCTAACCGTTACACCGCTAACCGTTACAGATCAGCGGTGCGTTCCAGAACGCGGTAGCAGGCGGTGACGCGCTCCACCCACCACTGGTGGGTCTGCTCATCGGTGGCAAGACGCTCCAGGCGCTGCGGGCTGGGGGTGATGGCGCGCAGGTCCATGAACCCGTCACGGGCGATGAGCGGCTCATCGGTGACGTCCTCAGCCATGAGGGAGACCGTGCCCAGACCGCACCCGTACTTCAAAGTCGGAAGGGAAGCCGCCAGGGACGCACCGACACCAATGCCCACCGAAGACTCCAACGCAGAAGAAACCACCGCCGGAAGCTGCGCCTGCTCAACCAGCGCGAGCGCACGGCGTACACCGCCCAGCGGTGCCGCCTTAATAACCATGAGGTCCGCGGCGTTCGCGCGCGCCACCTTCAGCGGGTCTTCCGCCTTGCGGATCGACTCGTCTGCGGCAATGCGGGCGGGCAGCCCCTCCTTGGCAATGGCAAAGCGGAGCGCCGCCATATCTTCAATGGATGCCACGGGCTGCTCGGCGTAGATAATGCCGTACTCGCAGAGCTTGCGCAGCGCATCAAGGGCACCGGCGAAAGTGTAGCCCATGTTTGCGTCCACCTTCAGGCGTGCATTCGGGAGTGCTTCTCGTGCCGCCGCTACACGGGCAATATCGTCGGCGAGGCTCTGGCCCTTCTCAGCCACCTTGATTTTGAGTTCCTGAATATCACCGGCGTACTTGGCGAGCACCTCCGGCACACGCTCCGCAGGTACTGCGGGCAGAGTGGCGTTCAGCGGGATGCGCGTACGCACCGGCTCCGGGGTGGGCAGCCACGCCGCCTCCAGCGCGCAGGCAAGCCACGCCGCAGACTCCTGCGGACCGTACTCGAGGAAGGGCGCGAACTCGCCCCAGCCGTACGGGCCGCAAATCAGCGCGCTCTGGCGGCTATTGACCCCACGGAAGGTGACCGTCATCGGAATTTCGACCGTGAACAGGTTCTCCAGAACCTCCTGTAGCGGCGGCAGGGGAGTGTTCGTGAGGTGAAAACCGTAGCCGAGAGGCGGCACGCTCATACTGGTGTTCAAGGTATCTGCCCTTCTGTGATGCGCTATGAGCTCACCATAACATTCCGGGGGCGGGTGGGTGCGCTCGCACCCTGTCACGCATTCTCTGGAAACTCTCAGGTTGTGGTCGAAAAAACTTTAGTTTTTCATAGCTTAACCTGGGATAGTAGGTAGTTATTCGCCCGAGAACTCGGACGGTGCTTCGCATAAAACGGCAGCTTGGGGGCTACTGTTTTGAGGGGCTGGCATCGGCGGGCTCGGGTATGGCTAACAGACATGAGGGCGAGAAGGTACGAAGGGTTATGAAGAAGACACCGCAAGCGAATACATCAGGTTCGGGAAACTCCGGTTGGGAGAGCTCCGAAAACCTCGACGCTACCAGTGTGCTTCACCCCGATGACGTGCGTGCAGCCGCTGCCGATAACGCGCCCACTACGGTGTTTTCCTCTGATGAGACTGCGGTTCTCTCCGATTATCAGGACCCGACTGCGGTGCTTTCTGATTATCAGGACCCGACTGCGGTGCTTTCTGATTATCAGGACGCTACCCAGGTGCTCGCCTCCCACGAGACGGCTACCCCTGCTACTGCGCACAGTGATGACCGCACGAAAGTTTTGACGGATTACGGTTCCTCGCCGGCTAACAAAACTGCGCCTGCAGGTTCCATGAATACCGGTTCCGCGAACGCTGAATCGGCGAATACCGAAGTTATTTCTTCGCACCCCGACACCTCAGAGGTTATTGGTGCGACCCGTCCTTTGCCGCGCGTTTACCGTGCCCCCATTAAGATTCCTGAGACGATTCCCTCGCCGCAGGAACGCGCCTCTCAGGGGAACTACAGCGCGGATGAGCTGATGCAGGCTACGCGCCGCCTCGATCCGCCGAAGCCTCCGGTGAGCGGTTTCCCGCTGAACAATCAGATGGGTGCCTCCCCAATGGGTGCGCCTCAGATGGGCGCGCAGCAGCCTCTTCCCACGCGTGCGATGCCTCCGCAGGCACCTCCGCAGCCGGTGGCTTATCCTCCCGAGGCGTATCCTGCCGCCGCCTACCCGAACGGTGCGTATGTGCAGACCGGTCAGGTTCCCGTGGATGCTTCGGGCCGCCCTGTGAATCGTCCCGGCGAAGAGCAGGGGCACCATCTTCCGAGTACCGGTATTTTGATGCGTCACGTGATGGCGTTGCTGTTCTTGGGTCTGTCTCTCTACGGTGCGTTTGTGTTCTTCATTTACACGGCGACCGGCCAGCAGGTTGATGAGCAGGCGTACACCGAGTATGCGCATCAGTTCAAGAGTTACCGCGGTCCGACCCTGACTGCGCTGGATTCTTTGCCCACGATTGTTGGTGTGATTGCGGTGCTGGGTCTGATTGCGGTGCTGATTTGGAAGCACCGGTTCCTGCCCTCGCTGATTGGCGTGCTAGTTGGGGCTGCGGCGGTGACGAGTACATATCTGCTCAAGCACTACCTGATTGTGAAGCCCGACCTGGGTGTTCAGGAGGCGCTGAGCAACTCGGCGCCCAGCGGCCACACGACCTTCGCGGCGGCGGCTGGCGCGGCGCTCTTCCTAGCGGCGCCTCGTTTCTTGCGGCCCACGGTGGCTCTCTGCGCGGCGTTGGCGACCTGCCTGACGGGTGCCTCCACGATTATTAACGGTTGGCATCGCCCGGCGGATGTGGTGACCGCTATTCTGGTCACCGCCATCTGGACGGTCGTGGGTATGGGCGTGTTGCGTTATGTGCGTCCGGCAGATTTTGCGGTGCCGGCGCGCGGTGGTTTGGTGCTGGTGCCGTTGATGACGATTGCGACGCTGTTCCTGTCGTTCTGCGCGGTCATCCTGTATCTGATTGCGATTTTTGCGCCGATTCCCGGTGGTGCGTTTACCGCGGCGACCTGCATGATTATTGCGGTGAGCTTTGGTACGACGGCGTTGATGGTGAACCTGTTGCGTCCGCGTAATAGTAATCGCTCCGCCTATTCGAAGGTGTGGAGCTACCAGTAAGTATTGTTCCCCTCTCTGCGCGGGATGTTTCAGCTTGATGTGAGCTGAGATATTGTCCGGGTGCGGGGAGGGGAATACAATATAAGAAATTTAGTATTTTTAATACCAATATTAGAGAGGGGGTGTGTGCCCCCTTTCACTCACCCCTGAAGAGAAAGGTGCGTACCATGGCAGGTGCCCATGAAGGCCGCGTCCTCGTATTCCCCCAGCTCACCGAAGCGCTGACCCCCTTTGAAGATAAGCCCCAGGCCCGCAAGATCGTTGATGCCGACGGCGGCAACCTGACCCTCATGGAACTGGCTGCAGGCCAGTCCTGGCACGAGCACCACAGCGTCCACCCCGTCTTCGTGCAGGTGCTCAAGGGTGAAGTTATCTTCCACGTGAAGGACCGCGATATTACCCTGGTACCCGGCAAGCCGATTCACGTGACCGCCAAGCTGCTGCACTCCCTGCGCGCCGTGAAGGACTCCACCCTGCTAGTGACCATGCTGACCGGCGAATCGCACCCCGAACCCAAGGTTAACATCGACGTCGAAGAGGTCTAATCCCCGGCCTCTAAACCCCTGACCCCAAAACCCCCGACCTCAAAACATTAGCTCGCCGCCGCATCTGCGCAGGATGCCGCGGCGAGCTTTTTCTCTGTCTTCCTGCCCTCACATATGCCGGTGAGAATACCCTCACGCTACGCCCTGAGCTTTCTGCACGCCGGTTCACCCCGCGTGAGCGTACCCTGAAAGTACCCGCCCGCTAATATGCCCGCTACCACTGCAGGGAACAACCCGAAAGGGGAGCAACCCGAAAGGATACGCAATGCCCAAGTCACTGCAACGCCCCGTCGTTCTTCTCACCGGCGCCAGCTCCGGTATCGGCTACGACGTGGCGCCTCTACTGGTGCGCTATGGCTACACCGTCTACGGTGCCGCCCGCCGCGTTGAGAAGATTGAAGAGCTCGCCTCCGAGGGCGTGAAAGCGCTCAGCCTGGACGTTACCGATGAGGCGTCCATGGAAGCCGCCGTGCAGCAGATTATTGACGCAGAAGGCCGCATTGACGTGCTCATCAACAACGCTGGCTACGGATCCTACGGCGCCATTGAAGACGTCCCCATCGACGAGGCACGCCGCCAGTTCGAGGTGAACCTCTTCGGCCTCGCGCGCCTCACCCAGCTGGTGCTGCCGCATATGCGCGCACGGGGTAGCGGGCGCATCCTGAATATCTCCTCAATGGCGGGGCGTATTACCTCGCCCCTGGGTGCCTGGTACCACGCCACCAAGTACGCCCTCGAGGCGTTCAGCGATGCACTGCGCATGGAAGTTGAAGAGTTCGGTATTGACGTGGTCATTATCGAGCCCGGCGGCATCAAAACCCCCTGGGGACTCATCGCGGCAGACCACCTCGAGGAATCCTCCCGAAACGGTGTCTACGCGGCTCAGGCGCAGCGGGTTGCGGCAAATATGCGTAAGCTCTACTCGCCGTCCTCCAACCTCTCAGAGCCCAAGGTTATCTCTAACGCTATTCTGCGAGCCCTGGAGGCGCGCCGCCCCAAGACCCGCTACCTCGTGGGATTCGGCGCTAAGCCCTCCGTGTTCCTGCATACCGTGCTGCCCGACCGTCTCTTTGACAAGGTTGCGCGCCGTATCTTCTAGAACCGAAATAGCCGCGAACTAGAACATTAAAAAGCGGGCGGTGCTGCGCGAAACAGAATGTTTCGTACAGCACCGCCCGCTACGTTTTTCAAGAGCTAGTACTAGTCTACTACGGCGTGGGTCGGATCGAGCACGCGCGCCAAGAAAGCCCGAGTACGTTTGTGCTGGGGGTTGCCAATCACCTGATCGGCGGGGCCCTCCTCCACGACCACGCCATCGGCCATGAAGACGACCTTATCGGCGACCTCGCGGGCGAACGCCATCTCGTGGGTCACCACGATCATGGTCATGCCCTCGTCAGCAAGGTTGCGCATAATGCTCAGAACCTCGCCGACCATCTCCGGGTCGAGCGCACTGGTCGGCTCATCGAAGAGCATCAGGTCCGGGTTCATGGACAGCGCACGCGCAATAGCCACACGCTGCTGCTGACCACCGGACAGCTGAGCCGGGAAGCGGTCTTCCTTGCCCTCCAGACCAACCTTGGCGAGCTGTTCGAGGGCAACCGCCTCCGCCTCAGCCTTGGAACGGCCCAGAACCTTAATCTGAGCAATCGTGCAGTTATCCAGGATGTTCAGGTGACCGAACAGGTTGAACTGCTGGAACACCATACCCATGTGGGTACGCACGCGGTTAATGTCTACGTCCGGGTCGGTGACCTCGGTATCGCCCACCATGATGGTGCCGTCGTTCGGCTCCTCTAGCAGGTTCACGCAACGCAGCAGGGTGGACTTACCGGAACCCGAAGGGCCGATGAGGCACACGACCTCGCCCGGCTCGACCTGCATGTCAATGCCCTTGAGAACCTGAACCTTGCCGTAGGACTTGTGCAGGTTAGAAATGCGCACCGAGGAGGCGGCCATGGATGAAGTTGAAACAGTCATAGTATCTTCCGTAATCCGTATCTGTCGTTGCGCTTACTTGCGGCCCGCAAGCTGGGTGCGGCGCTCAAAGTATGCGGAGAGCTGGCCCAGCGGAACAGTGATAATCAGGTAGCACAGACCCGCAACCACCAGGGGAGTCAGGCCCGCGTTAGCGGCGGTCAGGCCCTCACGGCCGAACTTCGCCAGCTCGTACTGAGAAACCGTCACACCCAGCAGGTACACTAGGGAGGAGTCCTTGGTCAGCAGGATAACCTCGTTGGTCAGCGGGGGCAGAACAACGCGGAACGCCTGAGGAATAATGATCGAAATCATCGCGCGAGTGTGGGACATACCCAGGGAGCGTGCCGCCTCCATCTGGCCCTTCGGGATTGCCTGCAGGCCCGCACGCAGAACCTCACTGATGTAAGCAGCCGAAACCATACCCAGGGACAGGGTCACCGGAATCAGGTTATCCACGAAGCGGATCTTGAATGCCAGAGGAATACCGTAACCGAACGCGAAGAAGACCAGCAGTGCCGGGATGCCGCGGAAAAGCTCCACGTACAGGGTCGCAATCCAACGGTAGGGGGCGATAGAGGAAATACGCATGAGCGCCAGCAGCAGACCGCCGGAGAGGCCCACGATGAAGCCCAAGGTGGTGTACAGCAGGGTGTTCTTCAACGCCACGGTGATGACGTCGGGGAACTGCTGAGCCGCAACGTCCAGGTTGAATACCTGCTGGCTGAGGGTCTTCCAGTCAGCCAGAAGAATGGCTGCCAGGGCGATAACTGCCAGAAGGGCGTACTGTGCGTAGCGGAAGAGCTTCTGCTTCTGACGGGGTGAGAGTTTAGAGGACATGCGCTTTCTTATCCGTGTGCTGTTCGGTCAAGAGCGTTTTATACGCTCACAAGGGTAAAGACCGGAGAATCCCCCAACCCAAAAGTAATAAGGGTACTCCTGAATTGGGGGAGAGGCTAACCGGCTAAACGCTTAGGAAGCGGAGGAAGAGGCGCTCGCGGAGGTGGAGGAAGTGGCGCCAACCCACTTGGCCTTCATCTTGTCGAGTTCGCCGTTTTCCTTGAGCTTGGCGATGGTGGCGTTTGCCTTGGTTAGCAGCGCCTTGTTGTTGGAAGAAACTGCTGCGGCAATCTGCTCGGTGTTCTCAGAATCCTGGTACGCGATCTTGAAGGAGTCCGGGTCATTGGTCAGTGCCTCGGACACCACGGAGAGGTTCGCTGCGACTGCCTTGACCTGACCGGTCTTCAGGGCGGAGAACATGAGGGAGGTGTCTTCGTACTGGATGACCTCTGCACCGTTTTCCTTGGCGTAGGTTTCACCGCTGGTTGCCTGCTGCGCACCAACGCTCACGCCCTTCAGATCTGCGGCGGAGCTGATGGAGGAACCCTTGGGGACCAGGATTGCCAGGTTGTCGTCGAAGTAGACGGTGGTGAATTCCATCTTGCTCTTACGTTCATCGGTCACGCCGATACCCGCCAGGGCGATATCGCACTGACCGGTGGCCAGGCCGGTACCGGAGTCCAGGCCCTCAAAGCTGATGGAGGTCAGCTGAGCCTTCACGCCCAGATCAGAGGCGATAGCGTTGGCGATGTCTGCATCCAGCCCGACGATGGTGCCGTTTTCTTCGTATTCGAAGGGCTTGTAGGGGGTGTTGGTGCAGACGCTGAGGGTGCCGGACTTGACGAGGCTGACCTCGCCGTTAGGGTCGGTGTTCTCGTTGGCGGTGGAGACACAGCCGGTCAGCGCCAGGGGTAGCACTGCCAGCAGTGCGAGAGGCTTGAGGGATGCCTTTTTGAAGATTGCGGTGTTCATTGGGATGCTCCTGTGTGAGGTGTGTTCTATGAAATCTATGGTCTATTGTGCGCCCCCATGTTAAAAAATGCAAGTATATACATAAATATTCATAAATTTTTGCTGAATATGCATAAATTAATCCTCAAAGAGTGAATAAAACCCCGAACAAGCCACTCAAAAACCATCACAGCACGCCCCTTAGCGCGCCACATGACGCAACTACGGTTCACCCAACTATCGAATCCCCTAACCTCCATGCCACAATTGAGAGCGTGAACGCAGAGAAGAACACCCGCGCAACTCGCGCAACCCTGGACAAGAAAACCGGCGATATCGCCGCCATGTTTGATACCGTCGCCGAACGCTACGACCTCATGAACGGCATCCTCTCCCTCGGCCAGCACATCTACTGGCGTAAGCAGGCAGTCGCCGCCGTCGACGCACACCCCGGCCAGAAAGTACTGGACGTAGCCGCAGGTACCGGCGTCTCCTCCGAGCCCTTCGCCGACGCAGGCGTAGACGTCATCGCAGCAGACCTCTCCGAAGGCATGCTCGACGTGGGTCGCCGCCGCCGTCCCGACATGACCTTCGTGCAGGCGGACGTCACCGCCCTGCCTTTCGAGGACGAATCCTTCGATGCGGTCACCATGTCCTACGGTCTGCGCAACGTCGCAGACTACCCCAAGGCGTTGAGCGAAATCTACCGCGTGCTCAAGCCCGGCGGCCGCATCGTCATCCTCGAGTTCTCCACCCCGACTTTCGCTCCCTTCGGCGCGGTCTACAAGAACTACATCATGAAGGCAATTCCGCCGATTGCCCGCGCGATTTCCTCCAACCCCGAATCCTACGAGTACCTCGCCGAGTCCATCATCGCCTGGCCCAACCAGCAGGAACTGGCGCAGAAGTTCAAGGAGGCGGGCTTCACCTCCGTGCAGTACCGCAACCTCACCGGCGGCATCGTCGCCATTCACCGCGGTTTCAAGCCCGAAGCACACAACGCATAGACACCGCGTTCACACACCACCGAAGACACCAACACCAAGAAGATAGAAGACACCGTGAGCAACGCAGAGCAGCCCATTGCCGCAACCGACCTGCTGGGAGACCTCGACCTGAAGCTTCCCGCGGGCTTTGAACTCATCGCCGCCGACCCCAAGCTGGGTCCGCAGATTCTCTCCTCCCTGGCGCGTATTGAGGAGCGCCTGGCTGAAGCCATCTCCCAGACCGACCACCTGGCGGATGTCGCATCCCGCCACCTGCTCTCTGCGGGCGGTAAGCGCGTGCGTCCCCTGCTGGCGCTGCTCTCGGCAGCAGTCGACGGCGAAATCAACGATGAGGTCATCGAAGCCGCCGTGGTCGTTGAGCTGACCCACCTGGCAACCCTCTACCACGACGACGTCATGGATGATGCTCCCAAGCGCCGCGGTGTGGACAGTGCCCAGATGATTTGGGGTAACTCCGTCGCAATTCTGACCGGCGACCTGATCTTCTCTCGCGCCTCCCTGCTGGTGTCCGAGCTGGGTACCCGCCCCATGAAGATTCAGTCCCAGACCTTCGAGCGCCTGGTGCTCGGCCAGCTCTTCGAGACCACCGGTCCGCGCGAGGGCCAGGACCTGCTCGACCACTACATCGCCGTCATTGAGGGCAAGACCGGCTCCCTGATTGCCGCCGCCGGCGAGTACGGCTCCCTGCTTTCGGGTGCCTCCGAGGAAGTCATCTCCATGGTCAAGGCGTACGGCGAACTGGTTGGCGTGGCATTCCAGCTGGCGGACGACGTCATCGACATTGTCAGCGACGGCAAGACCAGCGGTAAGACCCGCGGCACCGACCTGCGCGAGGGCGTGCCGACCCTGCCGACCATCCTGCTGGACCGCGCGGTAGCCGCCGGCGACGAATCTGCTATCAAGGTTCGTGCACTGCTGGATGCCGATCTCAGCTCCGACGAGGCGCTGGAGACCGCTGTGGAGGCGCTCGCCGCCCACCCGGTCACCCAGGAAGCATGGCAGATCGCCTACGATTGGGCGGACCGTGCAATTGCCGCGATTGCTCCGCTGCCCGAGTCCACCGCGAAGGCTGCGCTGGAGTCTTTCGCTCACGCTGTGGTTCACCGCGAAGGCTAAAACCCGCCGTGTAGCGTGTACCCGAGTCTAACGACTTCCGGGTGTCTCATACTTCAAAACCCCCGCTGAATCTGCCCGGATTCGGCGGGGGTTTTCTGCGTTATGACTAGTCGGCGCCGATTTTAGGGGTGCTTTGGGGCTCCTCTTACCCTCCGAAAGCTTCCGCATGCTGGGGTCTCCTTGACCGCTATATGCCTTTAAGGTAATCCTTATAGGCATGCCTGAGGCGCACATCCACCCTTCAGACGTTTGACGGCTCCCATGCCCAACCCCGTGTTGGAGAGCCGTTTACTATTTCTGGACGCGAGCAGAGCCCAACCACCCCGACGGGTTATTCTCGCACCAACCATCCGCGTCCCCACACATTCGAGGTTTACAACTATGGGAGCATCTACCCCTAAGGCGCCCACGAAGCGCGAAGGCTTCTCTAGCCGTCGCGTCTTTATCTTTGCCGCCATCGGTTCTGCTGTTGGTCTGGGCAATATTTGGCGTTTCCCCTACATCGCATTTGATAACGGCGGCGGCGCCTTCATGATTCCCTATATTGTCGCCCTGCTGACCGCCGGTCTGACCTTCCTTTTCTTTGACTACGCTATCGGTCACCGTGCGCGTGCGTCGTCCCCGCTTGCTTTCCGCCGTCTGAACCGTAAGACCGAGTTCATCGGCTGGTGGCACATGGGTATTAACTTCGTCATCGCTATCTACTATGCCGCTATTGTGGCGTGGTCGCTGCGTTACATGGTTTTCTCCTTCACCAATGAGTGGGGCGATAACCCGAAGGCGTTCTTCAATGGCGAGTTCCTGAAGGTCGCAGAAACCCCCGGTGTCTCCCTGGACTTCAACATGAACGTCCTGATCCCCATGGTTCTCGTGTGGGGCGTCCTGCTTGCTGTGATGGCTCTGGGCGTTCAGAAGGGTGTGGGTGCAGCCAATATCATCTTTATCCCGCTGCTGCTGGTCATGTTTGTTGGTCTGGTGATTTA
This sequence comes from Rothia sp. HMSC066G02, assembly GCF_001813145.1. Classification (NCBI taxonomy): domain Bacteria; kingdom Bacillati; phylum Actinomycetota; class Actinomycetes; order Micrococcales; family Micrococcaceae; genus Rothia; species Rothia sp. HMSC066G02. Next base: position 100,838 of record NZ_KV811583.1, read on the forward strand.
CTCGCTGACCCTGCCCGGTGCGGCCGATGGTCTGAATGCTCTGTTCACCCCCAGCTGGGACTCCCTGGCTAACCCGGATGTGTGGGTTGCTGCCTACGGTCAGATTTTCTACTCCCTGTCCATTGGCTTCGGTATTATGATTACCTACTCCTCCTACCTGAAGCCTAAGACTGACCTGACCGGTTCCGGTGCTGTGGTTGGTTTCGCGAACTCCGGATTCGAGCTTCTTGCTGGTATCGGTGTGTTCGCGGCTCTGGGCTTCATGGCTCAGGCTGCTGGCACCCAGGTGAGCGAGGTTGCGACCAGCGGTATTGGTCTGGCGTTCATCGCGTTCCCGACCATTATTTCTCAGGCACCCGGCGGCGTGCTGATCGGTATCCTCTTCTTCGGCTCCCTGCTCTTTGCTGGTTTCACCTCCCTCATTTCAATTCTTGAGGTGATTATCGCCGGTATTCAGGATAAGTTCGCGACCTCCCGTCTGGCGTCTACCATTCTGGTGATTGTTCCGATGGCTCTGATTTCGCTGCTGCTGATGCCGACCACCACCGGCCTGTACGTGCTGGATATTCTCGATAACTTCGTGAACCTCTTCGGCATTCTGGCAGCCGGCCTGTGCGCCATTATCGTGGTTGCATACGTGGTGCGCGCACTGCCCGCTCTGGCTGATCACCTGAACCGCTACTCCTCCATCAAGGTCGGCAAGATCTGGATGGGTCTGCTGGCTGTCGTGACCCCGCTGATTCTGGGTTACTCTCTGATTCAGAGCGTTATCAAGCTGATTGCGACCCCGTATGAGGGTTACCCCGCGGATCTGCTGGCGATTTTCGGTTGGGGTATGAGCGCACTGCTTCTGGTTGGTGCGATCGTTGTTTCTCTTCTGCCCTGGTCGAAGAAGTCTCGTGCGGCTGAAGAGCCGCCGGCGCCTCCGGTGATTTCCGGTCAGGTGGAGCACGGCCACGTTGATTCGACCATTACCCGTTAGGAGCCCTCATGTCTATCTCTGCAATTGTGATGCTCGTTGTGGCAATCCTGATCATTTGGGGTGGCCTGGGTTTGGCTCTGCTGAACCTGCACCGTCAGCCGGATCTGGATGCTCTCGACGATGCTGCTGAAGCTCAGGGTTCTGAGCTTTAGAGTGTGAACGCGATATAAAGTGATGCCCCGCAGGCGTTAGCCGGCGGGGCATCACTGTGTTTTGTTCGGGACTGTGTTTTGTTCGGGTTGGGGGAGAGAGCTACTTGCTCTGTACGTCTTCAGCCTGCACGAGCGGGATCATGCCGGTTTCCGGGTCGGACAGCGCGGAGGCGCGGTAGGTGCGGGAAGCGCGCACCGCATCCACGGTGAAAATGATGAGCGCAATCCAGATGAGGCTCAGACCCAGCACCTTATCGGCGCTCATCTGCTCGTGCAGAACGGTCAGCGCCAGAACAAACTGGATGGTCGGGCCCAGGTACTGAACCATGCCAATGACTGACAGCGGTAGAGCCTTGGTAGCCGCCGCAAAGAGCATGAGGGGCACAACGGTGACCACGCCGGTGGATGCGAGAAGCCAGAAGTGCCCGGCACCTTCGCTGAAGAGGGTCATTTGTCCCTGAGCATTGAGCACAAAGAGGGCGGCAATGCCGAAGGGCGCCAGAATCAGAGTTTCGAGAGAGAGTGAAACGATGGGGCTCACGTCGTGGGCTACGCGTGCCTTGAGCAGGCCGTAGATGCCGAAGGAGAACGCCAGGCCCAGACCCGTCCAGGGCACCTGACCGTAGATGAGGCTCATCATCAGCACCGCGATACATGAAATTGCGACGGATACCCACTGCGCGGCGCGCAGGCGCTCCTGCAGGAAAATCACGCCCAGCACCACGGAGACCAGCGGGTTAATGAAATATCCCAGGGACGCATCAATCGTGTGACCGCTGGTTGTTGCCATCACGTAGATAAGCCAGTTCGCGCAGATGAGGAACGATGCCGCCGTTAGCACCAGCATGATGCGGCGGTCCTTGAGGGCGCGGCGGAAGTCCGCGGTTGCCCGCACAATCGGCAGTAGCAGGGCGCAGAAAATGAGGGAGAAGACCACTCGCGCCACCACAATCTCAATCGGTCCTGCCGGCGCCATCAGCACAAAATACAGGGGGAGCAGACCCCAAATGATGTAGGTACCGATGATGGTGATAAACCCGTTACGGGTGGTGTGCTTCTGCGTTTCTGACATGGTTTCGTCTGACCTGATTCTTCGGTTACGTTCTTCTAAGCTATTCATCGGGATGCGCCAGCTGGGTACCCACACAGGTTTCGATGCGCGCACACTACTGTACCCGATACGGGGTGCAGCATACGCTAGGGACGCCTCAGGCGCGGTACCACGAGGATACCGCGCCTGAGGAATGCTGCGTATTCGGTTTAGAGGCCGAAGAAGCGGGAGAAGAAGCCCTTCTTCTTGGGCTGCTCTGCCTCGCGGCGTGCAGTTTCTTCCTGCTCGCGGCGGGCTGCCTCTTCGTGTTCTGCCTGCAGATCGGGAGCTGCGCCAGCGTTGCGGATGGGCTCCACGTGCTGCTCTTCGTATTCTGCTGCATCCTGCTCGACCTCGACGGGCTGCGCAGCTGCAGTCTCAGCGGCGACCGGCTCCTCAGCGTACTCTGCGGAAGTCTCAACGGTCTCGTACTCGGGCTGCTCGGCGCCGATGGACTCGTCGGTGTAGACGCGAGCCTGTTCGGTCTCTTCTGCCTCGTACTCGCCGGGCAGGGTCTCCACGGTGACCAGGCCGGGCTCTGCGTACTCTGCCGGCTCCTGATCGAAGGGAGCCTCGTCGGCGGGGTAGAGGTTCTCGGTGCTCTCGACGCCGGGTACCTCGGTGTCTGCGACCGGTGCGTGCTCGGCGATCTCGACGGCGCGCTCTGCATCAGCCTCGGCACGTGCGGCGGCGCGTTCTGCTGCCTCCTGCTCGCGCTGTGCGTTCTGAGCGGCTGCCTCTGCGGCTGCCACGCGCTCAATCTCGGTGCGCAGTGCGGCGAGGGATTCGCGACGCTGTGCGGCAGCGGCTGCGCACTGCTCCAGAACCTCGGGGCCAACCTGAGGCTCAGCCTGCTCGATGCCGCTGATGCGACCCTCGTCGAACCATAGGCGCAGGGCACCGTCGGTTGCAGTCAGCACGGCGGTTGCCTCGGTGTCCCAGGCGATGTGGAAGCCGCGCTGCTGAGCGTAGGAGTCCACCGCCAGAACCTGGTTGTGTACCTCTTCGCTCTGCAGGGTCTTAGCAATGACGCGGCCAATACCCTTGTAAGTCGGTGCCTCGAGGGTCAGCTCGGCACCTTCCAGCAGGGTCCATGCGCGCACGCCAGCGCCCGCGGGCAGCGGGTAGTGTGCGTACAGGCCGCTGATGGTCTTGGTTGCCAGGGTCAGGCGGCGTGCCAGGGACTCGGAGAGGGGCAGCTCGTCGGTGGTCAGTTCGGCCAGGCCGTCACGCTCACCGGTTTCGCGCGCCTGAATAGCGGCGGAAACAACGGAGTCGGGGAAGTAGCCCAGCTGCTGCCAAGACCAAATCCAAGTACCGCGGTTCTCGGATTCGGTGCCCAGCAGGTGCGGCTTGAGCGAAAGCGGGGGAGTGGTCTCAAAATCCAGAGACTGGGAGGTGAAATCCACGTTCCACTCGGAGGTACCCACGAGCTCAGCGAGTCGAGCCTGGTACTCGGTGGAGATAAAGATCGATGCGTCGATAAGGTCCTGCAGAGAATTCGTCATGCTTCAAGATTATCAACCTTTTAGCGTTCACTATGCCGTGTATCCCCGGTTTTGGGGTGCGCTTTAGGCGTATTGGACGTTAAGAGGGTCGAATGCGCCGTCTGTAAGAGGTGTAGGGGAGAGGTAGAGCATATATCTTTCGGCGTAAACTATCTGCGTTGAGTGCCTGTGTTCGTTAGAATCGAAGAGACGGCTTCTTCCGGCACCCTGTAAGCCGACACTACGACCGAACACGGATGCCTCCAGCCGCGCCGTATTCACACTCAAGGATGTATGAACTATGACTGAACCCCGCCTCGCCGAGACGAGTAGCCGTGCCGCGCGCATCCAGGATGCGCTGAACAACATTGGAAGCTGGCTGCTGGATGTCGTTAGTGTTGACCCCGGCTGGAGTGAAATGGTGCTGGACGTCAAGCCTCTGGCAGGTCAGATTTTTGTGCGTGTGCGTGAATTCCGCGACGGTGAAGAGTTCATTGGCACTATCGGCCCGCTCAAGGACGGCTCGCCCATTATTGCTGAGGTTCGTAAGCTGCAGCGTGCCGCCTACGACGGTAACCGCGGCACCTGGTTCACCGCCTCCATTGTGGTGGCGGCAACCGGCTGGCCGAACCCGCAGTTCAGCGTGGGTGCCTCCTATAACCGTGACGATGAGCCCGCCAGCTGGAAGAATGAAGGCACCCTGACCGCGACCGACGTGCGTGAGCACCTGACTGAGTTCCCGCGTGACGCGTCGCGTATCCCCGCCTGGGCTCGTGAACGTATGGAGGGTCGCGCCCGCCACTCTGCCGCCGCGGCGCTGTCTTCGAGCGAGCACGAGATTCCGAACCCCTACCTGGTCGCCGCTCTTGAGACGTTCCGTAACGATGTGCAGGAGCGAACCCTCATTAACGTGGTTCGCACGATGCTCGGCGGCGACGTTCTACTGGATGCGACCGGTTCCCTGCTGATTCCGTCTGAGACCGACCCGATGGGCCCCGAGTCGGTGCTGACCCACCAGGTCATTCGTATGCCCGAGACCGGTATGCAGGCGCTGTGCGTGTTCTCCTCCTCCGAGCACATTGGCAAGAGCTACGTGCGTCAGGAGTCCGAGGGCGACGAGCTGATTCTGCGTGAACCGGCGATGAAGGTCTTTATCGATTTCCTCGGCAACGAGGCGCTGGACCTGATTGTGGTTGACCCCGGCACCGACCACGAGTGCTACATTGAGCGCGCTCAGGTGCAGTGGATTGTCACTTCGCCCCGTAACGACGGCGCGAAGATGGCGCTGACCCAGGACAACATGCAGATGCTGCTCGGCTCGCTGGTGTCCCCGGCGTCCGTGCTGCTGGTGGGTGTTGACCCGGCTGACCCGTCCGGTACCTCTTTCGTCTTTGACCCGGATGAGAACGGCAACCCGCAGAGCCTGCTGGTATTCACCTCACCCATTGAGATTGCGGCGCTGGACCCGCATGTTGAGGTGCGTTCGGCGAACGCCCTGGATATTCTGCGTTACGCCCTGGAGATTGGTGCTCCGAGCGTGAAGGTGAACGCGATTAACCCCTCCACGGTGTTGACCGCGGCGCAGATTCGCGAGCTGCTGGAGATTGTGGATTCGCAGCCCCGTATGGGTGCCTAAGCTCCTGGATTGAATAACAGTTCCTGCACCGAATAACTTAAACCGTTGAGGCGGCGACACGAGTAGTGTCGCCGCCTCAACGGTTTAAAAGCTCTCATGACCGAGCCTGCCTGAGACTCCCGGGGCTATAGGGTTATGCCCCCAGGATGCGCGTTGCCGCTTCCTGCTGGGTGCGGGCGAGTGCCGCCTCCTGCTCGGTCTGGCAATCTACGCACACGCCCTGGTAGAGCACGTCTGCGCTGAAGAGCGCCATGCCGTGAAAATCGCTGGGGGTCAGGCAGGGTGCGGAGCCGACCGCGCAGTCCACGTCTTCGACCTTGCCGCAGCGTACGCAGAAGGCGTGGTGGTGGTTGTCGCCCGTGCGGGTTTCGTAGAGGGCGGGGGTTCCCGGCGGCTCAAACTTACGCAGCAGGTCGATGTCGGTCAGGTCGGCAAGAATCACGTAGACCGACTGAACCGTAATGGCGGGGATGCGCTCGCGGACTGCCTGCACGATGGTGTCGGCGGTGGAGTGCGGGTGTTCCTGCACTGCGTGGAGTACGGCGAGGCGCTGCTTGGTGACGCGGCGGCCCCTGGCGCGCAGCCCGGTGGTCCATGCTTCTTCGAGCTGTTCAGGGCTCATTGCGGAGAGCATGGGCAGGCCGGTGGTGTGGGCGCAGCCGGTATTGTGGTGGTCTTGGCTTTGAGCCTTCTTCGTGTCGGAGGTTGTCTTTGCGTCGGTCATAGGTTTAAGTCTACACGTTATTATGAGAAATTCATCATTATTTTATGAAAAGCTCATAATAAGCCGGCAAGGCGTCCCTTTCATCCACTCTGTGGCGCCCCTCCTCGCCCCGGCCTCGGGTGTGAAGAGATGCCGTACAATCAAAGAACCTAGAGTAACCCGTACCGGCGATCACCATCAAGGAGGATAGGGTCATGGTGTACGACTTCACAAACCCCATCTACATTCTGCTGATGATTCTGCTCTTCGGTGTGCCCATCGTGACCCCGGTGATTTACGGCCAGTACCGCAGTACTACCACTGGTTTTGATCTGGAGGGTCAGCTGATGCTCGGTCTGCTCTTCATCCTTTTTCTGGGCGCGTACGGCACGATTCTGCTGCTGGGTATTTTCCCCACTGCTACGGCGCAGGTGCTGGAGCAGGTGCCCCTGGTGAATATTCCGGGCGCTATTCCCTAATCCCTTTTGAGCTTTCGGCGCATGGGTGACGCTCTGGGTGAATCCGCGTGCCATAAGGTGCGCCCGCGGGTGCTTGCACGTATTCTATAGAGTCAAGTACACGCTGTACGCACTGACCTAATTGTTCAGGAGGATACCCATGCACAGCCATAACAACGGACTGAAAACTGCCCTGTTGATGGGCTCCATGGTGGGCATGATGTTGCTCATCGGTGGCCTGCTTTCGGCGACTTTCCGCACCTCCATTTTCATCTGGGTTATGGGCCTGTTTAGCTTGGGTTCGGTCGTGTACACCTACTGGAACTCCGATAAGCTCGCCCTACGTTCCATGAATGCTTACCCGGTCAGCCGTGAAGAGGTTCCGGTACTTTACGACATAGTGGAGGAGCTGTCCTCCCGCGCGGGTCAGCCCATGCCCGCCCTCTACGTGGCACCGACTATGACCCCGAACGCGTTTGCGACCGGCCGTAACCCGCAGAATGCGGCGGTGTGTTGCACTGAGGGTATTTTGCAGTTGCTGGATGAGCGCGAGATGCGCGGCGTGCTCGGCCACGAGCTGATGCACGTGTACAACCGCGATATCCTCACCTCTTCGGTGGCGGCGGGTATCGCCTCCATCATCGGTACGATTGCGCAGATTCTTTCGTTTGGCGCGATGTTCGGTGGATCCAACCGCGATGGTGAACGTTCCAACCCCCTCGCCATGTTCGTGGTTGCTATGCTGGCTCCCATTGCTACTCAGGTCATCCAGATGGCTATTAGCCGCACCCGTGAATTTGATGCCGACGAGGACGGCGCACGTCTGACCGGCGACCCGCTGGCTCTGGCTTCGGCACTGCACAAGCTGGAGAGTGGCGTGTCCATGTACCCGATGGACCCGAACAACCGTAGCACTGAGGCGGCGAGCGCCATGATGATTGCGAATCCCTTCGGTTCGCTGAAGAGCATGCTCTCTACTCACCCGCCGATGGATCAGCGTATTGCGCGTCTGCAGCAGCAGGCTCGTGAGATGGGTCAGTACTAAGTCTTTTTGTCGCCCTCATCTCTGGGCGTGAATATGACCCGGGGTGACGATTGTGACCCGCGATGACGGGTTGGCAGACAAAAAATCCTCGGGGTGGCTACTGTGGAAGTAGCCACCCCGAGGATTTTTACGTTTCGGCTTCTAGTCCTCTATCCTCACCCATCGCTGGGCGGGGATAGAGGGTGAGAGCCTCGCCTGAGCTTAGCGGTAGTTGACGAACTGCAGGTCAATCTCAAGATCAGCGGACTTGAGCATTGCAATGACTTCCTGCAGGTCATCGCGGGACTTGGAGGAGACGCGCAGCTCGTCGCCCTGGATGTTCGCCTTTACGCCCTTGGGGCCCTCTTCGCGGATCATCTTGGAGATCTTCTTTGCCTGATCCTGCGCGATGCCTTCCTTGATGGAGCATTCGATGCGGATTTCCTTGCCGGATGCGTAGGGCTTGCCGGAGTCCAGGGACTTCAGGGAGATGCCGCGCTTGACCAGCTTGGACTGGAAAACGTCCAGCACTGCCAGTGCGCGCTCTTCGGCGTTTGCCTTGATGAGGATCTTGTCGCCGGAGTAGTCGATTTCTGCGCCAACGCCACGGAAGTCGTAACGCTGGGAGATTTCCTTCTGCGCCTGGTGCAGTGCGTTAGAAACTTCCTGCTTGTCCACCTTGGACACAATGTCGAATGAGGATTCGCTAGCCATGGGTTTTCCTTTCGTGAATGAGGTGCTACTGGCACCGGTTAGTACTAGCCTACCGGGTTGGGGCTCTTGTTCACAGCTAACTAACAGAAATACGGGCCTGTTTTACAGGCGTTACCAACCTAAAAAGAGGACAATAGAGATATGACCATTCATAACCTGTCTGCAACGGACGCACACACGAGCGAGGAAGCTCACGACCTGCAAACCCTGCTCTTCATTGACTTGCATACCTCTCTGGGCGCTGAGCCCGAAGATATTCCTGAGGCTGAGCGCCTCAGCGAGTCTGACCACCACGATATTCACCTTGACCTGCACGAGGAAGATGCTGAGCCTTCTCTCTTTGACGGTATCGGTATCACCCTGACGGAACCTTCGCTGGTGGCACGTTTCCGTGGCGTTCGCCGTGACCTGGAGCGTGAGATTGCCGGTGACATGTGCACCGTGGAGCAGGCGCGCCGCTATCTGGAGCACCTGGAGATTGTGCTTCTGCTTGAGCAGGATGGCGATACTCCTTCCCGCTCCTTCTAAAACTGCTGTAGGCGGTGGCTTTATTCGCGGCTTTATTCATAAGGTGAGAGCGTGGGCGCTGCGATAGATATGGGCGCGCGGTGAGCGTGCGCTGACGCTCTTGTGTGACGAAAAGACGATAAATACAACCAGATATATAACCTTCGTCACAAAACTCTATGTGAAGTGTACAAGTCCCTAAAACTGCTGTAGAGTAGTCTCTGTTCGCTTGAGCGAGCAACTAGCACCTAGCTAGGCGGCAGGTTACCCGAGCGGCCAAAGGGGGCTGACTGTAAATCAGCTGGCACTGCCTACGGGGGTTCGAATCCCTCACCTGCCACAAATAGCCCGGTTACGAAAGTAACCGGGCTTTTGTGTATCTAAAACCAGTTTTATAGCGGATTCCGCAGCCGCTTTCCAACCCAGCTGCTTTCCACCGCGGTAATCTTCCACCACAGTGGTCTTCCACAGCAACGGTCTTTCATGGTTGCGCCCGTATTTTCTGGGTGCCCGCATTGGGTGCTTTCCTCAGGATGCTGTAGGGGACGACCACGGGGCTTCGCCCGCCGGGTCGGGCGCCTCCATCATTCGGCTACAGGGACATTCGCCAGAGTATTCGCGACACGCCCGTAAACCGGCTGAAACAGCCGCAAAAAGTATTTACTATGACCGCAATTTGTCATATCTTTCACATGTTTGAATCCCAGAGCGAACAATTAGCGATTGGGGTCTTGAGGGTGTAGCTTTATCTCATGGCTACTAATGAAATTACTCAGCAGAACCTGACTGCTACCGTCGAGAGCAATGACATCGTCTTCCTGGACTTCTGGGCAGATTGGTGCGGTCCCTGCAAGCAGTTCTCCCCCGTCTACGAGGCGGCTTCGGAGAAGCACAGCGACATTGTTTTCGGCAAGGTCGACACCGAGGACCAGGGCCAGCTCGCTCAGGCAGCAGGCATCACTTCCATCCCCACCATCATGGGCTTCCGTGACGGTATCCTGGTATACCAGCAGGCTGGCGCACTGCGCGAAGACCAGCTGGAGACCGTAATCGGTTCGATCCGCGAGCTCGACATGGACAAGGTCCGTGCAGAGATCGCAGCAGCAGAGGGCTCTGCAGAGAAGAAGTAAGCTCACCACCACAAAAGAGCTTGAACGGGGCGCACCCGCCGGCACAACCGGCAGGGGCGCCCCGCCCCCTTTTAACCTCGTGAGGGTGCAGGAGCGTTAGCGGTCGCGGTGATCCTCAATGGTCATGCGCGCCCCGTAGCGCTGCTTCGAAAAGCCCGAAGCATGCATGAGCCGCACCAGACGCTGCCGATGCGGGCTAAAGGGCGCCAGCAGGGAGAGCATTCCCGCATCATCGGTGCGCTGACCTATGAACAGCTCACCGACCGCGTGCGCCAGATGGTAGTCGCCCACGCTGATGGCATCCGGGTGCCCGCACACACGCTGCAGGGCCTCGGAAATACTCCACGGGCCCACGCCGCGCACAGCGTGCAGGCTCCGCGCCAGAAGTGCGACGTCGCCTTCTGCCGCAATGTTTTTTAGAGACTCTGCGGAACGAGCGTAAGCGTACACGGCATCGTAGCGGCTTTTATCAACGCCAGCCCGATGCCAATCCCAGGTAGGAATCGTCGCCAGGGTCCGGGCGCTTGGATAGACGCGCATCCCCTCCGGCTGATTCCCCAACCCGGTCGAAAGGGCGGGGGAGCCGTACTTTCGCAGAACCCAGCCTAAGGTCCTGAACGCTTCGGTCTGGGTGATGCGCTGCTCCACAATGGCGTTGAGCATCTGCCGGTCCAGCTGCCCCGAAGCGCTGAGGCGGAGCCCCGGATTCTGCCGCCACGCCTGCTGAACACGCGGCGGAAGAGACTCAAAAGAAGACAGAGCACCGAACTGTTCGGCGGGGTCGTGCAACCCCAGCCAGTACGTCATTTCCTGCGCTAGCGCCTGAAGGTCGGCTCGCGCCTGCATCTGCTGATCAGCGGCACTATAAGAAACCCAGATACGAATACGCACCGGGCGCATCAGCAGGCGATGCAGGGAGGGGAGAGTCTCGGGAAGCGTGGCTGTCTCCGCAACTCGTTCAACGTACAGCACCGCCGGGAACTCGTGAAACGGCGTGCGAGCCGTCACCCAGATTCGCTCGGCACCATCCGCGCGGCTCAGCGCACGATACGAAAGATCCTGAGCACCGCGGCGCAACGAACCCAAAGTCTGCGCCAACTGCACCGGAACATGCGGCTCAATCACAACCTCGCACGCCTCGGGAGCCAGAGCGCCGGGAAGGGGCGAAGCGGCGGGGGAGAGAGTACGAACCTGAACGCGCGGCTGGCTAAGAATGGTAGGCTCCTGAAGAACATCCGCAAGCGCTGGCGCATAGGGCACACCAGTTGCCGCCAAAGGATGCCGGATGCGCCGTGCACCCGCTGCCGCGCGGCTACCGGAGGTCGCACCGCCGGGGTTTGAGGAAGGAAACGTACTCACCCCACCAGTCTATGCGCCCAAACCGGGCAGCAACATCCGCGGCAGATAATTGCGGACCAAGATACAAAAAGTGCAGGAAGGGCAGGCACGCCACTAATGCGATACCCTAAAGGGTAGAGCGAGAACGAACGCAAACTCCGCCACCGGCACGACACAGGCTATGCGTTCCGCCCGTTCACAAGGGTGCCCACGCCCGGACACGCACCCCGGACATACACCCCGAGAGAAGGACGCCTATGGCAGCGGAAGCACAAGAAGCATCCTCGAATACTGACGCACCTGAACAGAAGAACAGCGCCGCCACCAGTGCGGGCCGTACTCAGCGCGCCAAGAAACAGCCGCGTCAGTCCCTCACCGAGCGCGTCAAGAGCATCCGCCCCCTCGAACTACTACCCGGTCTGCTGCTTGCCGCCGCCGTCATGGCGTTGTACACCTACTACTCGCTGCAGCAGATGAAGCACTGGATTACGCCCTCCTGGGACCTGGCGATTTTCACCCAGATGGCACAGGCCTACTCGCATTTCTCCGTGCCCATCGTGCCGATTAAGGGGCCCGACTTTAACCTCTGGGGTGACCACTTCCACCCGATTCTGGTGCTTCTGGGACCCATCTACGCGCTGTTCCCCTCGCCGACCACGCTACTGGTCGTGCAGAACGCCCTGGTCGCCTTCGCAAGCTTCGCCATTGTGCGCTTCACTCAGCGTGCCTTCGCGCTCGCCCAGAAAACTGAAGATGCGCAGAAGAACGAACCTGCGCAGAATGCTCAGTCCGCAAAACTTCAGAGCGTCATCCCGACCCTCACCGGTCTGCTGCTCGGCGCCGGATTCGCCCTCAGCTTCGGCGTTCAGCAGGCTATCGCCGCCCAATTCCACGAAGTAGCCTTCGCCGTGCCGCTGCTTGCCATGAGCCTCGGTTACCTGGTGCTTGCCTCACGAGTGAGTGGCACCGAACGTGCCCGCTACCTCGCCTACGCTTGCTGGTGGTCCCTGCCCATTGCCTTCGTCAAAGAAGATATGGGTATTACTGTCGCAGCCATCGGCCTCATCATCTTTATCCGCACCGGCTGGTTGAGCACCGCTGTTGACATTCTGATGCCGCGCCTTTCCGCTGGTACTCCCGCCCCCATGCGTGCCCGCATGCAGCAGCTCTACTCCTCGTGGGCACGCACCCCCGCCGTCGCAGAATCCACCATGGTCATGATGTGGGGTGTGTTCTGGTCCGCCGTCGCCGTCTACGTGATTCTGCCCTACTTCAATAGCGGTGGAAACTTTGATTACGCCGACAAGGTGAACTTCTCCGCAGCCTTGGGCGACCCCTTCGGCTCAGCGTTGCAGATGCTCAGTAACAACACCAAGCTGGCAACCCTCGGACTGCTGCTCATTACCGGAGCTGTCCTCTGGGTGATTTCTCCGCTCGCGGCAATTGCCCTGCCGACCCTTGCCTGGCGTCTACTCTCCACCATGGAGTCTTATTGGGCAAGCACCTGGCACTACTCGCTCGTGCTCATGCCCGTCGTCTTCCTCGCCCTGCTCGACGCTGTCATGCGGATACGCTACGGCGTGGTTCCCGCAGCGATTCCGGTACGCTCGGCTGCGCGAGTAGCCGATAGCGCCTCCGCCGAGGCACCTCAGAGCAACACTGAGCCCGGTCGCCTCACCGCCCTGGCACGCCGCATCCCCGTGTGGGCTCTACCCGCCGCGGCGCTCTTCCTTGCCGCATCCCCGATTTTCGTGCCCGGCTCCCAGCAACCCCTCGCATCCCTGGGTAATGCGCAGTTCACCGCCTCCGCGTTGACTACGACTGACCAGATGAAGCAGGACGCCGTGCAGAAGGTACCCGAAGGGGTGTCGGTTGCATCTGACCTGTCGATTCTGACCCAGCTGATTCCCGGCCGCACCGTCTACTGGATTGGCCACACCGGTGAGCCCGCACCCGACTACGTGGTCATTGACCGTAAGAGTAACTCCTGGGGCGGCAACCCGCCGACCAACGCCGCGCAGTACGCGGCTGACCGCTACGGCCACTCCTACGCGAAGTACGCGACCGTCGGCACGATTGATATTGTGCGCCGCGTAGACTAGCCCCTCGGTTCAGCGTCTCAATGAGCGCCCACCCCGCAAACGCTGGGGTGGGCGCTCACATTTAAGAGATGAGGTTTTAAGCACCTTTTTGTGGCTCAAGTGGGGACCCTGCTGTACACTGGATAGAACACGGGAACCCCCGATGAAGGTCTTGTGCGCACCCGGCACCCAAGGTGGTGCTGGAATTGTAGGTGCGCCGTACTCACCATCACCGATTGATACGCCCCATAAACTTGCGGTTTACACCGTACACGCGGGCTTCTCTTAACGATCTCTGGTCCAGCGTCTTTGCTGCGTCTGCTGTAACAGACACACCACCGCCGTGTAAGCGGGAAGGCGAACCACCAGGAATACGTGACATTGCATGTGAGCATTACCCACCCTGTACACCCCTGATTCACAGGGACTACTGTGCACCAAGCGCAGAGTACAAACAGGTGTTTGGATAATGTGCCGAGAAATTCAAGACCACCCCCAGCAAAAGCCGCTACCCGCAGCATCCGCAGAACACCTCTGCAGAATGCGCCGGTAACGGAGGACCCCTGGACGTTCTACTCCCCAGGGGATGATGTGTGGCTGGGCCGTGAAGTGGACACCCGGTAAGCGCCGAAAAGCGTGCGCTTCCACCCCTACCGTATAGAGGAAAAATTGACTGAGAATACTGCTACCCCGGCCGAACTGAACGCCGAGGCAGAGACCGTTGTGACCACTGAGAACATCACCGAGAACACCGTTGAGAGCCCTGCTGTAGAAGCAGAAGAAACCACCGCAGAAGCTACTGTAGAAACCCCCGCAGAAGAAACCGCCGACAAGGCTGAAGAAGAAGGCGTACGCTTCACCGACCTGGGCCTGGACGCTCGCGTCCTGGCAGCTCTGGAAGAGGTAGGCTACGAGAAGCCGTCCCCCATCCAGGAACAGACCATCCCGCTGCTGCTCGAAGGCCACGATGTGGTCGGTCTGGCACAGACCGGTACCGGTAAGACTGCAGCATTCGCGCTGCCGGCACTGTCCCGCATGGCTGAACTTGCTGACGTCAACGGCATCTCCCGCGACACCCAGGTTCTGGTCCTGGCACCCACCCGCGAGCTGGCTCTGCAGGTTGCAGAAGCCTTCTCCTCCTACGCAACCCACATGGAGGACTTCACCGTCCTGCCCATCTACGGTGGCTCCCCCTACGGCCCGCAGCTGGCTGGTCTGCGCCGCGGTGCGCAGGTCGTCGTCGGTACCCCCGGCCGCGTGATTGACCACCTGGAAAAGGGGTCCCTGGACCTGTCCAACCTGCAGTACCTGGTACTCGATGAAGCAGACGAAATGCTGCGCATGGGCTTCGCCGAAGACGTGGAAAAGATCCTCGAAGGCACCCCCGACAGCAAGCAGGTTGCCCTCTTCTCCGCAACCATGCCCAACTCGATCCGCAAGATCGCTCAGCAGTACCTGAACGACCCCCGCGAGGTTCGCGTCAAGGCTAAGACCACCACCAGCTCAAACATCTCCCAGCGCTACATGCAGGTCATGCACTCCCACAAGCTGGACGCAATGACCCGCGTGCTCGAGGTTGAAAACTACGACGGCATCATTGTCTTCGTGCGCACCAAGAAGGAAACCGAGGAAGTCGCCGACAAGCTGAAGGCACGCGGTTTCGCGGCAGCAGCGATTAACGGTGACATCCCCCAGCAGCTGCGTGAGCGCACCGTTGACGCCCTGCGTGACGGTCGCATCGACATCCTCGTGGCAACCGACGTGGCGGCACGCGGCCTGGACGTTGAGCGCATCTCCCTGGTTGTTAACTACGACATCCCCCACGACACCGAGTCCTACGTGCACCGCATCGGTCGTACCGGCCGTGCAGGTCGCGAAGGTGCCGCAATCCTCTTCGTCACCCCGCGTGAGAAGTACATGCTGCGTCAAATCGAGAAGGCAACCCGCCAGAAGGTCGAGCCGATGCACATGCCCACCGCAGAGGCAGTGAACGAGACCCGTAAGCAGCGCTTCGCACAGCAGATTACCGAGACCATCGAGTCTGAGGACCTGAGCTTCTTCCGCCAGATTATCGAGGACTACGAGAACGAGCACGACACCACCGCTGAGGACATTGCGGCTGCACTGGCTGTTATCGCCCAGCAGGGTCGCCCGTTCTTCCTGGATGAGGAAGAGGACATCGCGCGCAACTCCCGCCCCTTCTCCGACGACGATTCGGACCGCGGCGGCCGCAAGGCTAAGCGCGCGCACAACGACGAGGGCATGGTCAACTACAAGCTGAACGTTGGCCGTTCCTCCCGTGTGACTGCAGGCGCTATCGTGGGTGCGCTGGCTAACGAGGGTGGCATTAAGGGCTCCCAGATTGGCTCCATCGACATTCGCCAGCACTTCACCATTGTTGGCCTGCCCGAGGACCTGCCCCGCGACTTCTTCGATCGCCTGCGCGACACCAAGATCGCTGGCGAGTTCATCAACATCCGCAAGGACAACGGTCCCAAGGGTGGCGGCGGTGGCCGCAGCTTCGGTGGTGGCCGTCGTGAGGGCGGTTTCCGCGACTTCGATCGCCGCGAGGGTGGTCGTCGTGAAGGTAGCTACCGCGGTAACCGTGACGGTGGCCGTGACTTCGGCGGTGACCGCGACTTCAAGCGTCGTGACTTCGGTGGTCGCGACTTCGGTGGCCGTGATAATCGTCGCGATGGCGGCTACCGCGGTAACCGTGACGGTGGCCGTGACTTCGGCGGCCGCGGCAAGCGCTACTAAGATTTCGGCTAAGCCTGAATCTGCGATATGAGGGGCTTGCTGAGTCTATCGGCTAGCAGCCTTGTCATCCGCAGATGAGTCAAAGACCGG
The DNA here is from genome assembly GCF_001813145.1 of Rothia sp. HMSC066G02. NCBI lineage: Bacteria > Bacillati > Actinomycetota > Actinomycetes > Micrococcales > Micrococcaceae > Rothia > Rothia sp. HMSC066G02. Next base: position 116,990 of record NZ_KV811583.1, read on the forward strand.
CAGGGGAGCGATAAGCTCTCCTGCCGGTCTTTATGTATATGGGTGTTGATGTGTTTGCGTCAGCTGTTGCGGTGGTGCCTGATCATTACTGGGGCGCCTGGTCATTGCTGGGCTATCGTGCGGCAGGGCGGAGAACAGGAAAACGTTAAATGTGGTGCATGCCATAGCTTCTCCGCTTGCGAGCATTCTTGAAGACCTGTATAGTTTTACCTGTTGCCCCGATAGCTCAGTGGTAGAGCGCCATCTTGGTAAGATGGAGGTCCCGGGATCGATTCCCGGTCGGGGCTCTCTCATTAATTCATGCGAGAGCACGTATTAATGATGTGGCGGTGTAGCTCAGCTGGTTAGAGCGCACGACTCATAATCGTGAGGTCGACGGATCGAGCCCGTCCACCGCTACGCCCCGATAGCTCAGTGGTAGAGCGCCATCTTGGTAAGATGGAGGTCCCGGGATCGATTCCCGGTCGGGGCTCAGATAAGCCTGTCTCTTCGGAGGCAGGCTTTTTTGTTTGCCATTTTGTCTGCCTATTTTCTTTGCCTGAAGCCCGGTCTGCATGTGCTCAATAGGTACTCAGCCCCGCGGCCCGATGCCGGGCATAGCAAAGCCCCCGAGAAAAATACTCGGGGGCTTCATCTTTATGCTCTGATCGAAGCGTTAGGAGGCGCGGCGCACCACCGGCAGCTGGGACAGCAGCTCGTAGGAGCGCAGACGGTCCTCGTGCTCCCACGCCTCGGTCATGACGATGAGCTCGTCAGCGCCCGTGCGCGCCACCAGGTCCTCAATACGAGCCTGTGCGGTGGCGGGGGAGCCTACGATTGCTTCGGCGGTCATGCGTTCAATGTGCATCTTCTCCGCGTCGGTCCAGACGGCGTCCATATCTTCCACGGGAGGTGCGAAAGACAGATTGCCGCGCACCACGCCCAGGAAATGCTGCTGCTGGGTCGTGTACAGGTAGCGTGCTCGCTCGTCGGTATCGGCGAGCATTGCGGTTGCACCCACCATGACGTAGGGCTGTTCCAGGTGCTCGGAGGGCTTGAAGTTTGCGCGGTAGGTGTCTACCGCCTCCTGCAGCATTGCGGGCGCAAAATGCGAAGCGAACGCGTAGGGCAGACCCAGCTGTGCGGCAAGCTGCGCACCGAACAGGGAAGAACCCAGAATGTACAGGGGCACCTTCGAGCCCTGGCCGGGAATGGCGTGCACGCGGTGCATGGGGGAGGGCTCGCCCAGGAAGCGCTGCAGCTGCTGCACCTCGGCGGGGAAGCTCATGGCGGCAGAATCGTCGCGGCGCAGAGCGGCGGCGGTCATCGGGTCGGTGCCGGGCGCACGGCCCACACCCAGGTCAATACGGCCGGGGTGGAATGCGTTGAGGGTACCGAACTGCTCCGCCACCACGTAGGGTGCGTGGTTGGGGAGCATAATGCCGCCCGAACCCACGCGAATACGCTCGGTTGCGGCAGCGATCTCCGCCATGACCACGATGGTCGCCGAGGACAGCAGGGAGCCGGCATTGTGGTGCTCGGCGACCCAGAAACGCTCGTACCCGTAGGACTCAGCCGCGCGGGCGGCATCGATGGTGTTGAGCATGGTCTGGTGCTGGCTCTGGTCGGGGCGGTGCGGCATCAGGTCAAGCACCGAAATTTTTACGTTGGAAGACATAACTTTTCCTTCTGAAATAGATTGCGGGTACCCGTCCAGCCTACGCCTGCTTGGGCTGGATGGGTAGGGGCCTTCGCTAGCAGGTAAAAATGCGACGAAATACTGCACGCCTGCACGCCGGTTACCTGTACAGTGGTCTGTCCACTCTGTACGTTTGAGCTGAACACTGTGCACAAGAACGGTAGACTGAAATCATGAGCATTAACCCTGAGATTGTGGGCAGGGTCTACCCGTCCGAGAACACCTACGTTGTCGGTCGCGAAAAGATCCGCGAATTTGCCCGAGCAGTTCACGCAGAAAACCCCCTCCACCACGACGTTGAGGCAGCCCGCGCGGCAGGGTACGCAGATGTGATTGCCCCGCCGACCTTCGCCATTATCCTGGCGCAGGCAGCTGACGCGGCACTCATCAACGACGATTCCGCCGGTATTGATTTCTCCCGCGTGGTGCACGCCGACCAGCGCTTCACCCACCACCGCCCCATCGTTGCCGGTGATGAGCTGCGCACCGAAGTTCACGTGGACTCCGTGCGCGTAATGGGTGCTGGCGCAATGCTGACCACCCGTGAAGAAATCGTTGACGCGCAGGGCGAGCCGGTCACCACCTGCATTTCTTCCCTGCTGGTTCGTGCTGAGGAGGAGAACTAATGGTGCGTTTTGAAGATCTTGAAAAGGGCCAGGACATCGGTTCGCGTACCGTGGAGCTCTCCCGCGCTTCGCTGGTGCGTTACGCTGGCGCATCCGGTGACTTCAACCCGATTCACTGGAACGAGCGTTTTGCTCAGTCGGTGGGCCTGTCCGGCGTGATTGCTCACGGCATGCTGACCATGGGTACCGCCGTGCAGCTCGTGAGCGACTGGGCGGGCGACCCCGGCGCAATCGTGGACTACCAGACTCGATTCACCAAGCCCGTTCCCGTGGCGGATGCGCCCGGCGGCGAAAACCCCGACACCCCCACGAACGCCCTGACCATCAGCGGTAAGGTGGGTGCCCTGAATGAGGAGGAGCGCACCGCCCGCATTGACCTGACCGTCACCGCTCGTGACGAGGAAGGCAAGGAGCAGAAGGTTCTGATGAAGAGTCAGGCTGTGGTTCGTCTCTCGGTATAGAGTTTCTGTGCTTGCAGATAGCCGTGTGAAAGCAACTATGTGAAGGCCCCGGCGCTACCCGATGCGGTGGTTCCGGGGCTTTCGCGCGCTCACCGCTTTTGTGTGCTTACCGGCGGGGTAGTTGCGTTTTTCTGAGAAAGGCGCGCCGGAAAATGAAGGCAAAATCACCATAAGGTTTTCATGACTTTAACGCGTGGCGGGTGTTGACCCCGCACAACGACCGGTATTCTTAACCTATGACTGAAAAGCTGTTGAGCGAACTGACCACCGCCCAGGTAGGCGGCCCCGCTAAGACCTACGTCCGCGCCACCTCCGAAGCAGAAATTATCGAAGCAGTCTCCGCTGCAGACGCCGCAGGCGAACCCGTCCTCATCGTGGGCGGCGGCTCCAACCTGCTGGTTTCCGACGAAGGCTTCAGCGGAACCGTCGTGCACATCGCCTCCGAAGGCGTAGAGGTTCTGCCCATCCCCGCATGCGGCGGCGCGAACGTGCGCGTGCAGGCGGGCACTATCTGGGACGACTTCGTGAAGCTCAGCATCGAGAACGAATGGGTTGGCCCCGCGGCTCTCTCCGGCATTCCCGGCACCGTGGGTGCAACCCCCGTGCAGAACGTCGGCGCATACGGCGTTGAGGTGGGCGAGTTCATCGCCTCCGTACGCACCTGGGACCGCGAAAAGAACACTCGGAAGACCTTCGCGAGCGCAGACCTGCGCTTCGGCTACCGCGACTCGGTGCTCAAGCGCGCAACCGTCAACGGCTCGCCCCGTTACGTGGTGCTGACCGTTGATTTCCAGTTCACCCTCGGTAGCCTGTCCTCCCCGATTCGTTACGCCGAGTTGGCGAGGAGCCTGGGCGTTGAGCCCGGTCAGCGCGCCGAATCCGCCCTGGTGCGCGAAAAGGTGCTGGAGCTGCGCGGCTCCAAGGGCATGGTGCTCAACCCCGAGGACCGTGACACCTTCTCCACCGGTTCTTTCTTTACCAACCCGATCGTTCCGCGCTCGACCCTGGATTCCCTGCCGGAGGGCGCCCCGAACTTCCCGGTGGTCGTGAAGACTTCCCCGTTCACCGCGGGTGTCGAGGACCCCGATCACGTGAAGCTTTCGGCTGCTTGGCTGATTCAGCACGCCGGTTTCGAGAAGGGCTTCGGTCTGGAGGGTGAGTCTCGCGAGATTGCTCAGGGCCGTGCGAGCCTGTCGACCAAGCACACCCTGGCGATTACGAACCGCGGCGGCGCATCCGCTGAGGACATCTTCGCTATCGCCCGCGCTGTGCGCGACGGCGTGCGTGAACGTTTTGGTGTGACTCTGGTTCCTGAGCCTGTCGTGGTTAACGGCGAAATCTAAACGCTCAACTTCTCGCTTCTCGTAGCGCTAGGACGCATAGAATAAACGCTTCAGAATAAACGCTTCGGGCGGTCTCTGTATCAGAGGCCGCCCGAAGCGTTGTATTGACTCACTGAGCTAGTGGCGAGGGGAAAAGATGCGCACCTGCCCCGGCAGGTAAGGCCTGCGCTTGGGCGCTGTGCGCGTTGCCGCAAGGGGAGCGGCGGGCAGGTGCTCCATCAACACCTGGACCGCCAGGGGAAGCTTCTGCGGCGGGCTGGGGGCGTGGAAAATCGGCTTATGGCGCGTGGGTCGGTAGGGGTAGTATTCCGCGTCCTCGCTGTGTGACCAGACAAGGTTGCCGAACTCGCCGGGAACGGGGGAGAGCACGTTGGCGTAGTAGGCGCGCGTCTGCAGGTCGACACGCTCGGAGGCGCCAGTAGTGGTGCCGGTGGATACGCCGCTGGGTACGCGGTCCTGTTCGATGATGAGGGCGCGGACCATGCCGCCTACGGTGCTAATCGCGTTTACGTGTAGGGCGAGCAGATCCCCGTCCTTGTGGTCGACCTGTACCTGCCCGTCCGCGAGGATTTGGGTGCCCATTGTGATGCTGCTGGCGACTCCTTCGCAGAGGGCGCGGATGAGCGCCATGCGTGCCGGGTAGGGGTCTGCGATATCCCAGCCGATGAGGGTGGGCGCGGCGGAAATGCCGGCGTATTCCTCGCAGGATTCGTAGGAGGCGACGTCCACGTAGCCGCGGGCGATGGGCTCACGGTCGTAGGGGCGGCCGTCGCGCTGCTCCCAGAAGCTGAGGGCGGTTGCGGTGAAGACAGCTTGGCCGTCGCGTACGGCGACGGTGAACATAAAGTCCTGCGGGTAGCCGTTTTTGGTGCGCGGGCGCAGGGTGATTGCGCGGGTATATTCGTTGAATTCCTCGGGCCAGTCCAAGTAGTAGCTCATTTTTGCCCCGTCGCCACGGTGCACGGTGAGTTCGCCCGGTAGCAGCATGGCTTCGGGCACGCCGCCGGCGCGTTCTGTGGCGTAGTGTTCGCTCACGGGCCAGGGGCTGAACTCTGTGCGGTAGGGGTTGGAGAGGAAGGAATCGAGCATAGAACGTATCCTCTCATAGTTTGAGGTTGTGGTGCATGGTTATAGGGCTTAAATGACAAATGAGCTGTCCCTTCTGATTGCTCGGAAAGAGCGTTCAGGAGGGACAGCTCATATTGTATGGCGTGCCGCTCGTTTAGAGGGATTCGCCGCGGCGTTCAGGGAGGAAGAACACGGTGGTTGCCGCTACCAGGAACGCGGTGGAGAAGAGCGCAAAGAGTAGCGGGGTTCCACCGAATGCGACCAGCGGCGGCACAATGAGCGGTGCCGCGATGGAGGCGATACGACCGATACCGGCGGCGGCACCGGTGCCGGTTCCGCGCAGGTGGGTCGGGAAGATTTCCGGGCTCAGGGCGTAGAGGGCACCCCACGCACCCAGGTTGAAGAAGGAGAGCATGCATCCGGCGAGGATGATGAATACCTCGGCGTGCGCCATGCCGTAGCCAGCCGCCGCCAGCGCGGAGCCAAGCAGGAAGGTCGCCAGGGTTGCGCGTCGGCCCCACTTTTCGATGAGGTAGGCGGCGACCGCGTAGCCGGGTAGCTGGGCGAGGGTCATGATGAGCGTGAACGCGAAGGACTTCACGAGGCTGAATCCCTGGGCGTTCAGCAGCGCCGGAATCCAGATGAACGCGCCGTAGTAGGAGAGGTTGATGCAGAACCAGATGACGCACAGGGCGATGGTCTTGCGGCGCTGACCGGCAGCCCAGATGGAGTGGATTTTCGCGGATTCTGCGTTGTCGGCACTTTCTGCGGCACCGTGTGCGGAAGCGTCTTCGGTCTGCTTCTTACCGGTTCGGGAGAAGAGTGCGGGGGAGGCCTCGAAACGTTCGACCACCTGGCGTGCCTGATCGTGCTTGCCGACCGACTCCAGGAAGCGCACGGACTCGGGGGTTCCTATACGGATCACGAGAGAGTAGATGGCGGGAATCAGACCGATGGCAAGCGCCCAACGCCAGCCGTTCGCCTGCGGAACGATGAAGGTACCGATGAGAGCGGCGAGAATCCAGCCCAGAGCCCAGAAAGCCTCCAGGGCGACCACGACGCGCCCGCGAATAGCACGCGGCGAGAACTCAGAAATCAGGGTGGATGCCACGGGAAGTTCCGCTCCCAGACCCAGACCGACCAAGAAACGGAAGACGAGCAGCACACCCAGGGAGGTTGCCAGGGCGGAGGCGCCGGTCGCCAGACCGTACACCAGCAGGGTGAGGGCGAAGATGTAGCGGCGGCCGAGCTTATCGGCGAGTAGACCGCCGAAGGTTGCGCCGAGCGCCATGCCGACGAATCCGATGGATCCGAGCCAGGAGGCTTCGGTGGGGCTGAGCTGCCATTCCTTGATGAGTGCCGCCATGACGAAGGAGATGAGGCCGACGTCCATGGCGTCCAGCGCCCAGCCGAGACCCGAGATGCCCAGGAGCTTGCCGTGGGCGCGGGTGAAGGGCAGGTTTTCGAGGCGTTCGTTGAGGGTCGGTGCGGCGTTGCGTTCAGTAGCAGGTGCAGCGGTACCAGCGGGTGCAACAGCGTTGGTGCGGGATGAGTCCGTTGATACGGGACGAGGGGAGGACACGGTAGTGGGTCGCTTCCTTAGTGTTTAGGCGTAGTGCCGGGCGAATTGTTCCCTTACAGTGTATAAAGGTACTTTCGACTTGAACACTATTGAAACGAAAAAATTTTGAAGATGACGGAAAAATCTCAACATGAAGAAATCTTTCACAGCCGTCGCCCAGCGGTAGGTGCTATTCTCTAACCACCGCCGCCCGGTGAAACTCACCTACGGCACGTTTGGAAGGACCAACCCTGAAAACCCTCGAAGATGAAGTCAAGGAAAGCGAAACCAGTCGTTTCCACCGCTGGCTCGAAGCCCGCAAGGAGCGTATGCACGCGCATCCGGTCATGCGTCATCTCTACAAGCCCCTTGTCATCGGCGTGGGCGCCTTCTGCTTCATCGCCGGACTGATTATGCTCGTCACCCCCGGCCCCGGCTGGCTGTTCATCTTCATAGGCCTGGGCATTTGGGGCACCGAATTCACCTGGGCACGCCGCGCCAATATTTTCATGAAGCACGTGGTGCTCACCGCCTGGTACCGCTACCGCGCCTGGCGACAGCAGCGCAAGGAACACAAAGCCGCACGCAAGGCAGAACGCAAAGCCGCCGCCGCAAACCAGCGCTAAACCAGCTCGCGCTGATCCGCTCTGCGCAAGCTATAGGCAAACACAAAAAGCCCTCGCTCCCATCCGAAAAGAATGGTAGCGAGGGCTTTCTTATAGCTTGTCAGTGAGCCTTAGAGCTTACCAACAGCAATCTGCAGCATGCGGCGAATCGGCTCAGCAGCACCCCAGAGCAGCTGGTCACCCACGGTGAACGCGCTAATGTACTCGGGGCCCATAGCCAGCTTACGCACGCGACCAACCGGAATCTCCAGAGAACCGGAAGCAGCCACGGGGGTCAGCTGCTCCATGGAAGCCTCACGCTCGTTCGGCACGAAGCGAACCCAGGGGTTGTCCTCAGCGATGATGCGCTCGATCTCTTCGAGCGGCAGATCCTTCTTGAGCTTGATGGTCAGCGCCTGAGAGTGCGAGCGCATCGCAGCGATGCGGACGCACAGACCATCCATGGTGATCTTGTCATCTTCGGAGCGGCCCAGGATCTTGTTGGTCTCAACCTCAGCCTTCCACTCTTCGCGGGACTGGCCGTTACCCAGATCCGAGTCGATCCAGGGAATCAGGGAGCCAGCGAGCGGCACACCGAACTGGGAGGAATCCAGCTCACCGGAGCGCTGCTTAGCAAGGATCTTGCGGTCGATGTCCAGAATTGCGGATGCGGGGTCGTTCAGCTCCTCGGAGACCTCGTTGCCCAGGTCGCGGAACTGTGCGAGCACCTCGCGCATGTGGCGGGCACCGCCGCCGGATGCAGCCTGGTAGGTCATGGAGGTAGCCCACTCGACCAGGTCGTTCTTGAAGAGGCCGCCCAGGCCCATCAGCAGGCAGGAGACGGTGCAGTTACCGCCGACGAAGTCCTTCACGCCGGATGCCAGGCCGCGGTCGATGACGTCGCGGTTAATGGGGTCCAGCACGATGATGGAGTCATCGTTCATGCGCAGGGTGGAAGCGGCATCAATCCACAGGCCGTCCCAGCCTGCTGCACGCAGCTTCGGGTGCACAGCCTCGGTGTAGCCACCGCCCTGAGCGGTCACAATAATCGAGTGCTTACGCAGCTCATCAATGTCGTATGCGTCCTTCAGCTCGGACGGCTCAATTACGCCGTCGAAGGTGGGCGCAGCGCCACCAACATTAGAGGTAGTGAAGAAGACGGGGGTAATGCCCTCGAAGTCGCCTTCCTCAACCATGCGCTTCATGAGGACCGAGCCCACCATACCGCGCCAGCCAACAAAACCTACAGAGTCACCGGGATTAAAGTTCATGGTTCCCAGTGTACTCTCAGGCTGGCGGGTGCGGACTAACACCGTACAAAAAATTTGATATTCGGAACGGGACATTCCGCGCAGGCGCTAGGCTTGGTATCCGACTCGGCACCAGGTACTGTATCGGGGCGCGTTAAAGCGTTCAAGCCCGCGGTACTCCGGGTGGAGCAGCCGCAGGCTTGAAATGCATGTCTATATCAGCGAGTGAATGAGGGAAGCTTGAACTAGATACGTTCGAGCCGCTGGAACGAGAAGTACATGGGGTTCTTCGTGCCCGACTCATCGAGCAGGTAACCCTTCTCGCTATTCTCCCATGCACTCTCGGAGGTGACCCGCCAGCACCCGTTTGGTGAGCTGCCCTCGCAACTGCCCGCAGAATTTGCAAGCTGCAGTTCGGGCGCTCGCGTATCGCCGGTAATCTCGTTACCTTCCTGGCAGTAGAAGTGGGTCCGCTCCACCGTCTTCACCCGACCGAAGGCGGGCAGATCGGTGCGGGAGAGCGCCTCCGCGTAGACGGAGCCGCCACCAATAATCCAAGCATCAACCGCAGCGGTATCTGCGGGGCTAGCTTCGACCGGCGCGCCCGCAGCGTCACGAGCCGCGTACAGCGCCGCATCCAGCGAAGGAACCCACAGGGCACCATCGCGTTCTTCCGCCTCGGTAACCGAACGGCTAATCACAATATTGGTGCGACCCGGCAGGGGACGAAAACGCGGCGGTAACGACTCCCAGGTGCGGCGACCCATAATCACCGGAGCGCCCAGCGTCACCTTCTTAAAGTGCGCCAAATCCTCCGGCGCGTACCAGGGCATATCCCCGTCACGACCAATGATGCCGGCATCAGTTTGAGTCCAAATAGCGCCCAGACGATACATCATGCCTCCTTACAACCTGCAGTTAGACCGCAATCGGGGCGGCAATACCGGGGTGGTGCTTGTAATCCACCAGCTCAAAGTCTTCATACTCGTAATCGAAAATAGAAGGCTTCTTGGTCTTAATAACCAGCTTCGGGTACGGGTACGGTTCGCGCGGCGGGTAGGGGTTACCCTCAGGGTCGGTGCCGTAGCCCAGCTGCTTCTTCACCTGCTCCAGGTGGTTCGAGTAGATGTGGCAGTCGCCGCCGGTCCACACGAACTCGCCCGGCTCCATGCCCACCTCCTGCGCAATCAGGTAGGTCAGCAGAGCGTACGAGGCGATGTTGAAGGGCACACCCAGGAACATGTCCGCGCTACGCTGGTACAGCTGGCAGGACAGCTCCTTCACACCGTCGGCGCGTTCGTGCACGTAGAACTGGAACAGCGCGTGGCAGGGCGGAAGCGCCATGCTATCCACCTCGGCGGGGTTCCACGCCGAAACAATGTGGCGACGAGAGCTCGGATTATTCTTCAGTGACTCAATGACCTTCGCAATCTGGTCAATCGTGCCGCCATCGGGGGTCGGCCACGAACGCCACTGCACGCCGTACACCGGACCCAAATCGCCGTTCTCATCAGCCCACTCATCCCAAATGGTCACGCCGCGCTCCTGCAACCAACGCACATTCGACGAACCGCGCAGGAACCACAGCAGCTCAATAGCAACCGACTTGAAGTGCACACGCTTGGTGGTAATCAGCGGGAACGACTCACGCAGATCAAAACGCATCTGACGGCCGAAAACACCGAAGGTGCCGGTGCCGGTACGGTCGGAACGCTGCGCATCCGCCGCAATGGCGTCCTTGTTCTCCTCGAGGATTTCGCGCAGAAGATCTTCATAGGGCGTGGGGATTGCGTGAGTCATAAGAAAAACCTTGAATCCTGTCAGTAGACGTGAGAGGCGGCAAAGAAGCAACCGCCCCTCTATTGTAAAACCCGCAAACGGGGTGCAGGTAGAGCAAACGCGCTGAGCATAAAGCCCAGCGCGCTCGCTATGAAAAGATAAAAATCTAGCCTAGAACCTAGTCCAGAGCCGCGCGTACACGCTCCACCGAGACAATACGCGGATCATCGCCCTCGGTCACCTGCAGGACCAGGGCATCGCCGGGCTCCAGGTACGGGTCCTCGGTCGGAAGGACCTCCGCGGAACCCTCAAACAGGTACTCGCGCAGAACATCCATCACCTGCGGCAGTACCGGGCGGTGAGTGCACAGCAGGGACGAAGAATCCTTATCGAACAGTGACGCCACGGTGCGGGCAGTACGTGCCGGGTGACGCTGAGCGCCAGCCTCCGACAGGGACTTCTTCTCCTTCACAGACACACCGTAATCCACCGAATACGGGGTCACGGTCTGAACGCAACGCAGCCACGGGGAAGAAATAATACGGCTCGGAGCCCACGCCGCAAAGAGACGGCTAGAAGCCAGCGCCTGACGCTTACCGGTAGCCGCGAGCGGACGGTCATCCTCAGCGGCAGCCCAGTTTGAACGCGGCTTAGCCTTCGCGTGGCGGGCAATCAGCACCGGGCGGGTGCGCAGCACGTCCGCCTCCGCGAGAGCCTCCAGGGACTCCAGGGGAGCCAGGTCGTCCTCGTTGGTCAGCAGGGCGCGAGCAACCTCGGTGGATACCCAACGCAGCTCATCCACTTCACCCTCATCCGCCAGGGCGCGGGCACCCTCGGGAAGTTCAGCGGACCAGTAGAAGACATCCTTAGGGCGGCCACCCACCGGGTAGGAAGTCACAGCCAGGGGCACCCCCAGAACAACCTGCAGGCCGACCTCTTCGCGAATCTCACGAATAGCAGTTTCAGCCAGGGACTCGCCCGGATCCTGCTTGCCCTTAGGCCAGGACCAGTCGTCATAACGAGGGCGGTGAATGATGAGGACCTCAAGCGCACCGTCGTGCATACGCCAAATCAGTGCGCCAGAAGCAACAATATCCGCAGTGTTTGAGGGGGCACGGTCAATGCTGTTGACCGCGTCAAAACGTCGTGCCGAGTAGTAGATGGAGGGGGAATCCAGCGGTGCCATATCTCTCTCTGAACCTCTTCGCTAGGCTTGCGCACAATGCCAGAGGGCACCATGCTCCGCGTCTAATTGTAGGTGAGAGAGCGGTCAAGTTGTAATCTCAACGTAACCTGTTGTTCACTTTTGTGCTAAGTGCACTAGTCCACCGCACGTTTTTGCACGACACGCGGAAAACCCCGCCTGCCTCACGCCATAAAGCGCGAGAACAGACGGGGTTCACCCCAGAAATCACCGGTAGGTCAGCGGGCACATCCTTAGACCTTATCGACCACGTTCTTACGGGAACGCGAGCTCAGGTAGTACGACTGCACGTCCTGCAGCGGGTTGCCCTGATCGTCGGTGTCGTGACGGGTCCAGTTGCCCTCAGAATCCAGGTGCCAGGTACGCGAAGAATCACTCATATACGTGGTGAACATGTCACGCAGATACTTCACGTGGCGCGGATCCTTCACAGGCACGAGCGCCTCAATGCGGCGGTCCAGGTTGCGGTGCATCATATCGGCAGAGCCAATGTAGACAATCGGATCGCCACCGTTCTCAAACGCAAACACACGCGAGTGCTCCAAGAAGCGGCCCAGCACCGAACGGACGCGAATATTCTCGCTTAGACCCTTAACGCCCGGGCGCAGAGCGCAAATACCGCGAACCACCACATCCACCGGCACACCAGCCTGCGAAGCGCGGTACAGCGAATCGATGACGGCCTCATCCACCATGGAGTTGCACTTGAACTGAATCTTCGCCGGACGGCCAGCCTTATGGTTCTCAATCTCCTGATCGATGCACTCAATCAGGCCGCTACGCAGAGTACGCGGAGCCACCAGCAGCGACTGGTAGTTAGTCTTCGGCGCGTAACCAGACAGCTGGTTAAACAGGCGGGAGACGTCCTCACAAATCTGCTCGTCACAGGTAATCAGACCCAAATCCTCGTAGAAACGAGCGGTCGACGGGTGGTAGTTACCGGTACCAATGTGCGCGTAACGGCGCAGATGGTTACCCTCGCGGCGCACCACCAACGACAGCTTGCAGTGAGTCTTCAAACCCACGATGCCGTACACCACGTGCACGCCAGCGCGCTCCAGCTTACGAGCCCACGAGATGTTGGCTTCCTCATCAAAACGAGCCTTAATCTCCACCAGCGCCACAACCTGCTTGCCAGCCTCAGCCGCCTCAATCAGCGCATCCACGATGGGGGAATCGCCACTGGTACGGTACAGGGTCTGCTTAATCGCCTGAACACGCGGGTCGGCGGCAGCCTGCGCCAAGAACGCCTGCACACTGGTCGCGAAGGAATCGTACGGGTGGTGCAGCAACACGTCGTGGTCGCGGGCGGCAGCGAAAACGTCTGCAGCCTTCGCAGTCTCGGTAGCATTGAGCCAGCGGGAAGTGTGCGCAATGTGCTTGGGGTAGTGCAGAGCCGGGCGGTTCGCGCGAACAATCGCACTCATGCCGCGCAGATCAAGCGGAGCCGGCAGGCGGTACACCTCGGACTCGTCGATGTTCAGCTCAGAAATCAGCAGATCCAGGATGGTCGGGTTGATGGTGTCCTCAACCTCCAGTCGGACCGGCGGACCGAAACGACGGCGCAGAAGCTCCTTCTCCAGAGCCTTTAGCAGGTTCTCTGCATCGTCCTCTTCCACCTCAAGATCCTCATTACGGGTCACGCGGAAGACGTGATGCTCCACAACCTCCATACCCGGGAAGAGGGTGTCCAAGTGCTCAGCAATGATGTCTTCGAGCGCAATGTAGCGGCTCTCACGGCCCGCAGTGTTGGCAGCACGGGAACCGTCCACAGAGACCATACGGTCCAGCTGATCGGGCACCTTCACGCGAGCAAACAGCTCCTTGCCGGTCTGCGGGTTACGCACCAGCACCGCAAGGTTCAGCGACAGACCCGAAATGTACGGGAAGGGGTGCGCCGGGTCAACAGCCAGAGGAGTCAGAATCGGGAAAATATCGCGCATGAACTCCTCGCGCAGACGCTGCTTAGCGTCCGCATCCAGGTCGTTCCAACCCACAATGCGGATGTTCTGCTCCTCCAGAGCCGGAAGAACCTGGTTTTGGAACACATCAGCGTGGCGAGTCTGCAACTGGTGAGCGCGCTCAGCAATCTCTTCCATCTGCTCTTCGGGGCTCAGACCTGCTGCCGAAGGCACCGCCAGACCGGTCGCAATGCGGCGCTTCAGACCCGCCACACGCACCATGAAGAACTCATCCAGGTTAGACGCCACAATCGACAGGAAGTTCAGACGCTCCAGCAGGAACAGGTTCGGATCCTCCGCCAGCTCCAGCACGCGGGTGTTGAAGTCCAGCCAGCTGCTCTCACGGTCGAAGAAACGCTCCGGGCCGAACTCCTCTTCCAGACTGAAGTAGGAGCGCTTCTCGCCCTTCTCAATGCGGTCGCCGCGAGACTCGGCACGCTCAATCTTCGAAATATCGTGGCCGATATGAATGACACCGGTCATGGGTGCCGGCTCAGACGGCTTAGGCTTAGGCGCCTTATTCAGGCCATTGGGGGCGGGTACCATACTGTACTTGCCTTTCTGATCGGGGATAAGTCGTGAAGAAGCACGCCAGAGACGGCGCACCAAAAGCTAGGCGGCAGGCTCATCCTGCTGGGCGGGGGCGTACATGCGGTCAACCGTCGCCACGCCGAAACCCAACGAAGTGTAGAGGGAATATGCGGTGGTGCTATCGGCATCCACGTACAGGTCGATGGCGCGCAGCGGCTCGCCGTTCTCGTCCTCATCGCATGCCAGGTATGCCAGCGCGCGCAGGGTGAGGGTTCGGCCCAGGCCGCCTCCCTGCGCCTGAGGGTTCACGCCCACCACGTAAATCTCACCGGAGGGGGACAGCTCGCCCTGCTCCTGACCGGTTGGAATCTTCGTCCAGGTGAATGCCGCGATGGCGGAGTCGTCATCCACCTCGGAGGCGATGAAGAAACCCTCGGGGCGGAACCAGGGGGAGCCGGTGCGCTCGCGCAAATCGGCAAGGGTGAGCTTGCCCTGCTCCGGGTGGTGCGCAAAAGCGGCGGCGTTCACGCGTAGCCAAGGGAACTCGTCCGCGCCGGTGAAGGTGCGCATCCGCAGGTTCTCCGGCAGAGTGCGCGCATCGGAGCGTTCCACGAGCTCTTCGCGGGTCTGCGCGTCCAGGGGCAGAACCATCTTGTACAGCACACGCACCGGCTCGAAACCGTGCAGGGTCGCGAACGCGTGGGCGGGGCTTTCGATGCCGGTGTCGGTGGCGCTACCGTGAACCCAGAGGCGGTAGCGGGTTGCGTCATCGCCCAGCTGGCGGACGGCGTGGTCGAAGAATGCGCTACCTGCGCCTCGTCCGCGGTATTCGGGGGCGACGGCTGCCTCAATCACGCCGGTATCTTCATCGTTTGCCGGGGTGAGCGCCACGAAGACGGCGGCGAGGGTGCCGTTATCCTCGGCGACAAAGAAACGCGGAGGGATCAGGGTGCTTTCGTGGAGTGCCTTACTCAGTTCAATGCGGGTCTGCTCAGAGAATGCCGAGACGCCGTCGTGGCGGGCAACCTTCTGTGCGAAGGAATCGAAGCGTTCCAGCAGCTCTTCGGTGAGCTGCGGTTCTGCGTAGACCGGGGTGCTTGCTGCGGGCAGGGTGGAGGTTTCGGGTGTCTGACTGTGTACCATCATCGCCTTCTTTCGTAGCCTTCTGATTCAACTCTACCGGGGATAGTTGCTCTTTGGAGAGTTTGTTCTCCGTCCTGGGCGAATATGACAAGAACCGGAACATTTACGCATTCTGGTACTTGGCGCAGCACCGGGGCAACTCGCAGAGCGGGTACACCAAAACAGGGGTTGGAGCCCCAAAATTTAGCGGGTGCTGTTGAAGGAATAGCCCACGTTACGCACGGTCGAAATCATCTGCTCGTACTCGGTACCGAGCTTGGAACGCAGACGGCGCACGTGCACGTCCACGGTTCGGGTGCCGCCGTAGTAGGAATCGTAACCCCACACTTCGGAGAGCAACTGGGCGCGGGAGAAGACCCGTCCGGGGTGCTGAGCCATGAATTTGAGCAACTCAAACTCTTTGAAGGTCAGGTTCAGCGCGGTACCGGAAAGATGCGCCGAATATGCTTGCGTGTCAATCACGAGGTTGCCTGCGCGCACGATGCGCTCTTCGGAGTTCTCTTCTTCTGCGGCTGCGTCGCTCTTGATGGCGAGGCGCAGGCGCGCATCCAGCTCGGAAGGGGAGGCCTGGTCAGAGACAATATCGTCCACCTGCCAGGAGGCGGCAACAGCCGCCATGCCGCCTTCATTCAGGAGCGCGATGAGCGGCAACTGCACACCTGCGGCGCGCAGTAGCTGGGCGCAGTGGCGTGCTTTAACGAGGGCGGTGCGGGCATCGACCATGAGCAGGTCGAATGTCTCGGTTTCGAGAGCTGTATGGGCGGTGTCGAGGGGGAAAACGTGTACCTTGTGGCTGAGTAGACTCAGCGAGGGAATCATATCCTGCGCGGCGGTATCGCTCAGAAGCGCAATACGGTACACACCCTCTCCTTTCCCGGTAAAATATTAGGCTCTTTCTAGTGTACTCGCCCGCCTATGGTGCAGCTGTGGAGGCGGTAAAGAGCAGATGCAGATATCGTATACCGGACTGTTTACTTGCCCGTCTGCGCAGGTCGCTGCCGATAGCTCTGTCCAGGATGTTTTTAGCACCGATTCTGCGCCCTTTCGGGGTGGGTCTGTGGTAGGTTTAAGGCATGGAAAACAATCTTATGGCTCTTGAAGCTCTCTTCATGTCGCTGATGGCTATTATCTCCGTGTGCATCGGTATCGGTGCATTCGCAGTGTTGCGTGGCCTCTTCAGCGGTCAGAAGTAGTCTTCCCCGCACAGAGCAGAAGCATCGCCCACACAGGGCTTTAGGCGGTCGTACGGTTCGTACCGCCTCGCCAATGACGGCGTGAACCCCCACCCGGTCCCCTCCGGTTGGGGGTTTTCTTTATGCTGCCCGCCGTACCATTTACTCTGCAGGAGGCGGTGCTACCCCGTGCCGTGAGCGAACGAATAGGGTGCCGTTTTTACGCTCGGGTACTAAAATGGGAGGTATGGCTATTGAAATCCCTACCAACCTAACCCCTGAACTTGTTCCCTTCGCATGGCTGCTCGGCACCTGGGAAGGTACCGGAACCATGTGGTACGAAGGCCAGGAAAACACCCCCTTCGGCCAGATTATTACTTTTGAGCAGGATGGTCTGCCCTTCATCGAATACCGCGCTGAGTCTTTCCTGCTCGATGACGAGGGTCAGAAGCTGCGCCCCATCACCGTTGAAACCGGTTTCTGGCAGATTGACCGCCCCCTGACCGACGCTGACGGCGGCTTCGGCATTGTCCCCAAAGACGTTGTTCCCGCCTTCGCTGACGCGGCAAGTGTAGAGACTCTCCGCAATGCCGACGACGGATTCTCCCTGCTGGCGACCATTGCGCACCCCGGCGGCATTAGCGAAAACTACGTGGGCATGGTCAAGGGCCCGGTTATTCGCATGCAGACCGGCAACCTACTGCGCGATGATATTTCCCACGACTACGCAGGCTCCGTGCGTCTGTGGGGCCTGGTCAACGGCAACCTCATGTGGGACTGGGAGGTCGCAGACGCTGAGGGTAAGCTGCACAAGCACGCCTCCGCTGAACTGCGCAAGACCTCCTCGATGACCGGCGATTCCCTGGGAACCTCGATGTTCGGTTCCCTGGACGGCGAAGAGCCCACCGGCGAGCCCGACTCCGAGCCCACCGCCTAATAACTAACTTGTGTCTGCCCCGCCGGTCGGCGGGGCAGACTCTTTGCGTGAAAGGTGCACCTTCCGTGACTGAATCTTCGCTTGAAGCGCCTCAGGCTGAGGTACCCCAGCCCGATGCCGCCCGCCCGGTGAGCCCCCTGCTGAGCCTGCACGGCGCTTTTGCCGCCTCCGGGCTGGATGCCGGCGTCGCCGCACACTACGGCAACCCCATGCTGGAGCAGCGCGCCCTCAGCTTCGACCGCTCCGCCAGCGCGGATGAACCGCTGGTGCTAGTGGACCGCTCCTCCCTGGGCGTGGTGCGTGTTGAGGGGCCGGACCGCCAGACCTGGCTGACCTCCATCGCCTCGCAGATTCTGACCGGCATGACCGCCGGGGAGAGCCGCGAGTTCCTGCTGCTTTCCCCTCAGGGCCGTGTGGAGTACGCACCCGCCGCAATTGAAGACGGCGAGGCACTCTGGCTGATCGTTGAGGGCTACCAGGCTCAGCCGCTGACCGATTACCTAAACCGCATGAAGTTCATGATGCGCGTTGAGGTGCAGAACCTCAGCGACGAGTATGCGGTACTGGAGAGCGCCCGCAACCCGATCCAGCAGGACGGCTCGGTGCATCCGGCGCTCGCTGAGTGCAAGCCGCTGGTGTGGGAGGACCCTTGGCACACTCCGGCACCGGGTAGCTACCGCTACGATGAGGCGGGTGACGCCCACCCCGGCGCGGACTATGTGCGTTTCTTGAGCATCGTGCCGCGCTCTGTTCTGCCCGCCCTGGCTGAATCTTCGGACGCGCGTTTTGCGGGTCTGTGGGCTGCGGAGGCTCTGCGTATTGAGGCGTGGCGCCCCCGCTATGGCACCGAGGCTGACGATAAGACCATCCCGCAGGAGCTGGATTACACCCGTACGGCGGTGCATTTTGATAAGGGCTGCTACAAGGGGCAGGAGACGGTGGCTCGCGTGCATAACCTGGGTCGCCCGCCGCGCCGCCTGGTGTTCTTGGATATTGACGGTTCGGAGCACACCCTGCCGGCGGCAGGTAGCGAGCTGTTTGTGGAGGGTAAGTCCCGCCCGGTCGGTCGTATTACCTCGGTGGCGTTGCATCACGAGGCGGGCCCGATTGCGTTGGCTGTGATTAAGCGCGGCGTTGATCCGCAGGCGCCTTTGCGTGCGGTTGATGGCGGAGACTTCCTGCCCGAT
The DNA here is from genome assembly GCF_001813145.1 of Rothia sp. HMSC066G02. NCBI lineage: Bacteria > Bacillati > Actinomycetota > Actinomycetes > Micrococcales > Micrococcaceae > Rothia > Rothia sp. HMSC066G02. Next base: position 135,496 of record NZ_KV811583.1, read on the forward strand.
GGTTCGCCGGCGCCGGCGACCGAGTACGCGGTGGCTCAGACGACGGTGGTTTCGCCGGAGTCCGGTGAGGTGGCGCGTCGTTCTTTGGCGGGTCAGGATTTCTTGAAGCGCTAGAGCATCTGGCTACGCAATAGCATCTGACGACCAATATAAAACCGCGGAGGCGGACACTCGTTGCGAGTGCCCGCCTCCGCGGTTTTAGTATGAGTGCTCAGCGAGCTTGCTGAGCTTGCTGAGCTTGCGGGGTTTAGCGGCCGAAGAGGACGGCTGCTTCTTCCCAACGTTCCTGAGGTACGGACTTCAGACCGTCCAGTGCCTCTTCGAGGGGTACGTACTTGATCTCGGTGCCCTGAACGGAGACCATCTTGCCCCACTGCTTCTGAGCGACCATGTCGACTGCGCCCATGCCCAGGCGGGTTGCGAGCACGCGGTCGTAGCCGGTGGGTGCGCCACCGCGCTGGATGTGGCCCAGGATGGTGTTACGGGTTTCGACGCCGGTCATCTTCTCGATTTCGTGGGTGATGTACTCACCGATACCACCGAGGCGGGGACGACCGTCCTTCTCGGTACCCTTGTTTGCCATGACGTCGTCGAAGCCTTCGGGGATGAAGCCTTCAGCCACAACAACAAGGGGAGAGCGGCCGCGGTCGTGTACTTCCTTGACCCATTCAGCAACCTGCTCCATGGAGACCTTGACCTCGGGGATCAGGATTGCGTGTGCGCCTGCAGCCATACCGGAGTGCAGTGCGATCCAGCCGACGTGGCGGCCCATGACCTCTGCGACCATGCAGCGGTGGTGCGATTCACCGGTGGTGCGGATACGGTCCATTGCCTCGGTTGCAATGGAGACTGCGGTGTCGAAACCGAAGGTGTAGTCGGTTGCGCGCAGGTCGTTGTCGATGGTCTTGGGCACACCGATGACGGGCAGGCCTGCGTCTGCCAGACGCTTTGCGCCTGCGAGGGTGCCTTCACCACCGATAGCGACGATTGCGTCGATGCCGTGGCGTTCCATCATGATTTCGATGTTTTCGGGGCCACCGTTGGGGCCGTCGAAGGGGTTGGTGCGGGAGGTACCGATGATGGTGCCGCCCTGGGATGCCAGGCCGCGGACCTTCTGGCGGGGCAGGTCCATGTAGTCGCCTTCAACGACGCCTCGCCAGCCATCGCGGAAGCCGACGAATTCGTAGCCGTACTTCTTGACACCGTTGAGCACGGCGCCGCGGATGACAGCGTTCAGGCCGGGGCAGTCGCCGCCGGAAGTAAGCAGACCGATCTTCATAGTTGGCTCCTAATGTCTGCGCGTTTTAGGTGTTGTGCGCGCGCGTGTATATAACTATGACCTCCACGAATTCGGCACGCGAATGTTCGCCGGTCGGGAGGTCGTTCTCTTGGTCTCTATTTTAGCGATGTTTGGGTTGTGTGGGTAGTGGTGGAAAGCCGTGGGAACGCCGGTTTTGGTGCTGAAAAGTTCAGGTTTTTGAAACCTGTATGTTTGGGTTTGAAACACAAATAGCCGCCCTTTCCCACCTATGGCACCGAAGAGGCGAATGAGGCTTCCTCACATCTGTAAAGATGCGGGAAGCCTCATTCGTTTTAAAAATATTTTTAAATATTTGTGGGATTCTCCGTTTTTAGGACAAAAAACGGTCAATAGTCCTGTGATTGATCGTTTCGCACCGGTTTATCCCACGTCTGAACCGCTTCCCACGGGGTGAGTTGCAGGTTCAGCAGGCGCGCTCAGAGGGGGCGGAACTAGTCGCGTGCCTGACCGAGGAACTTCTGCAGGCGTGCCAGGCCCTCCGCCAGGTCCTCGTCGCTCAGGGCGTAGGAGAGGCGCAGGTAGCCGCTGGGACCGAATGCCTCGCCGGGAACTACGGCGACCTCAGCCTTTTCGAGGATGAGCTCAGCCAGCTCTGCGGTGGTCTGCGGGCGTACGCCTTCAATTTCCTTGCCGAGCAGTTCGCGTACGTCCGGGTAGGCGTAGAACGCGCCGGTGGGTACGGGGCAGTGCACGCCTTCAATAGCGTTCAGGCCATCTACGATGGTGCGGCGGCGGCGGTCGAAGGCTGCGTGCATGATTTCCACGTCGTCCTGCGGGCCGGTCAGCGCGGCGAGGGCTGCGCGCTGGGCGATGTTGTTGACGTTGGAGGTCATGTGGGACTGCAGGTTGGAGGCTGCGGCGATGACGTCGCGCGGGCCAATCATCCAGCCCACGCGCCAGCCGGTCATGGCGTAGGTCTTTGCCACGCCGTTGAGGATGACGCACAGGTCAGCGAGCTCGGGTACTGCCTTCAGGATAGAGACTGCCTGAACACCGTCATAGGTGAGGTGCTCGTAGATTTCGTCGGTCAGAACGAAGATGCCCTTGGCAAGTGCCCATTCGCCGATGGCGCGGGTTTCTTCTTCGGTGTAGACGGCACCGGTCGGGTTGGAGGGGGAGACGAAGATGAGCGCCTTGGTGGCGGGGGTGTAGGCCGCTTCGAGCTGCTCGACGGTGACCTTGTAGTGCTGGTCGCTACCGGCGAAAACCTCGATAGGGTTACCGCCAGCCAGGCGAATGCACTCGGGGTAGGTGGTCCAGTAGGGTGCGGGCAGCAGGACGTCGTCGCCTTCGTCAATGACGGTTGCGAATGCCTGGTAGACCGCCTGCTTGCCGCCGTTGGTGATGACAACCTGGGAGGGGTCAATCTCTACGCCGGAGTCGCGCAGGGTCTTTTCCGCGATTGCCTTCTTCAGCTCGGGAAGACCGGAGGCGGGGGAGTAGCGGAAGTTCTTGGGGTCGTTGAGCGCTTCGCGTGCGGCGTCCACAATGTGCGCGGGGGTGGGGAAGTCCGGTTCGCCTGCGCCGAAACCGATGACGGGGCGTCCCTGAGCCTTGAGTGCTTTTGCCTTTGCGTCGACGGCAAGGGTTGCGGAGGGTGCGATGGCACCGATGCGGCTTGAAATACGCGCCATGGGGCTCTCTTCTCTTTCTTCTTGTGCGCTGCCGGCGTGAAGTCGACAAGGAAATAGGTGATGGGAATGCACGTGTGGGACCAATCCGCGCGTGATGGGCGCGGGTGTGTGCGGCATTCCTCTTATTAGGATACGGTCCACTAGTAGTGATGCGGAACCCTTCGTCAAGGTATCTCAAGAGGTTTTTCGAAAAATATTACATTCTGAAGTTGCATCGGCCCCGAAAGATGGTTTACAGTTAGTTCTGCACCCGCAAGGGTGTAATTGTTTGCCCCTCTAAAGCCCACGGCTTAGGAGGCAATGGAGGAGTAGACAAGTGAGAAGCAACTCTCACACCTGAAGTTAACGCTTCAAAGGGTGGTGGCTCAATTGGTAGAGCAGCGGTCTCCAAAACCGCAGGTTGCAGGTTCGAGTCCTGTCCGCCCTGCTTTTATTGCCTCAATAACATCTTCGTACGCCCGTTCCCCGGGCGTACTTTTTTAGACTCAGAAAGGGGCAGAAGAAATGGCATCGTCTGCTACCGCCGAGAAGGCTGTTAAGCCCGGCGCATCGTCGAAGAGCGATAAGAAGCTCGGTTTCTTCGGCCGTATTTTTGCATTCCTCCGTGAAGTTATTGCGGAGTTGAAGAAGGTTACTACTCCCACCGGACGCGAACTGGTTGGTTACTTCTTCGGAGTTCTGTTCTTTGTCGTGGTGATGCTCCTGCTTATTTCTGGTCTGGATTATCTTTTCGGCCAGGGAGCATTCTGGATTTTCGGTAACGGAACGATTCAGCGTAACTAGTACAGGCTGCATCCTTATCTGGGGTGCCCCATCAGTGATTTCCCTCAGCACATTGGTGAGTGGGAGTCCCCTCTAGATGATTAACGATAGAAAGTAGGAGCGACGTGTCCGAGCAGGAACTGGTATCCGAGATTGAAGAGGTCGAGGTAGCCGCTGCTGAGGCTACTGAGGAGTCTGCAGCTATTGAGCAGCAGGCTGAGGAAGCTACCGAGGCTGTCGAGGTGGCTGAAGCAGCTGCTGAGGCGGCTGAGGAAGTCGACGCTCTGGAAGAATTCAAGTCCAAGCTGCGCCGTCAGGCGGGCGACTGGTACGTGGTGCACACCTACTCCGGTTACGAGAACAAGGTGAAGACCGGTATCGAGACCCGTATCCAGAACCTGGAAGCTGAAGATGAGATCTTCGAGGTTCAGGTTCCCATGGAGACCGTGGTTGAGTTCAAGAACACCGTGAAGAAGACCATCCGCCGCGTGCGCGTTCCCGGTTACGTTCTGGTGCGTATGGAACTGACCGACCACTCGTGGGGCGTTGTCCGCCACACCCCCGGTGTGACTGGCTTCGTGGGTCAGGATGCGTACAACCCGGTCCCGCTGCGCATGGACGAGGTTTTCGACATGCTCCTGCCGGTCTTCGAAGAGCAGCAGCAGAGCCAGGGCCTGCCCGTTTCCAAGCCCGTTATCGAGTCCGACTATACTGTGGGCGAGAACGTCCGTGTGAAGTCCGGTGCTTTCGAGGGCATGGATGCTACCGTTTCGGAGATCAAGGGCGAGTCCCAGCAGATTGTCGTGATGATTTCCGTCTTCGGTCGCGACACCCCGGTGACCTTGAGCTTCACCGAGATCGAAAAGATTTAACGCTTCTAGCGTGTGAATATGAGCCTCGCACTTCGGTGCGGGGCTCATATTTTGTGTCGGCTTTGTAAGCGGCATTAGTTGTGCAGACGAGGTTTAATCTTTCTGCTAGCTGGCGCTGGATTAAGTCGCTGATTAACGCTAGAATGTTGGTTTGTGTATGCGCATGTCACGCTTTCATGCGGATGCACGGGTGACCGCGCCACGGTCACCGTCTTGCCGGCGTACGCTCCTGTGCGTCGGTTCCCAGCTAAGAAAAGGACCCTACATTGGCTCCCAAGAAGAAGGTCACTGGCCTCATTAAGCTGCAGATCCAGGCAGGCGCCGCTAACCCGGCTCCCCCCGTCGGCCCCGCACTGGGTTCGCACGGTGTGAACATCATGGAGTTCTGCAAGGCATACAACGCTGCAACCGAGTCGCAGCGCGGTAACATCATCCCCGTTGAGATTACCGTCTACGAGGATCGCTCCTTCACCTTCATCACCAAGACCCCTCCGGCTTCCCAGCTGATCAAGAAGGCTGCTGGCGTTGCTAAGGGCTCCGCTGTTCCTCACACCACCAAGGTTGGTTCGCTGACCGAGGCTCAGGTGCGCGAGATCGCTGAGACCAAGATGCCCGACCTGAACGCAAACGACCTGGATGCTGCTTCCAAGATCATCGCAGGTACCGCTCGTTCCATGGGTATCACCGTCGAGTAATTTCGGTTCGCCGAATAGCCGAGTAATCGGCACCGTAGATTTTTCTACACAGAACTTGTAAATGCCCGTCGTATGGACGGGATGTGGCAGAGCCGAGCGCGGCTCACGAGACCACAACTGCATAAGGAGAAAAGCAGATGGCAAAGCGCAGCAAGGCGTACAAGGCAGCTGTAGCCAAGATTGAAGAGGGTAAGCTCTACACCCCCGCTGAGGCAGTTGCCCTGGCGAAGGAAACCTCTTCCACCAAGACCGACGCAACCGTTGAGGTTGCAATGCGTCTGTCCGTTGACCCCCGTAAGGCAGACCAGATGGTTCGCGGTACCGTGAACCTGCCCCACGGCACCGGTAAGACCGCTCGCGTGGTCGTTATCGCAGCAGGCCCCAAGGCTGCTGAGGCTGAGGCAGCTGGCGCTGACTACGTTGGTTCCGACGAGCTGATCGCAAAGATCGCTGGCGGCTGGACTGACTTCGACGCAGCGGTTGCAACCCCCGACATGATGGGCAAAGTCGGCCGCCTGGGTAAGATTCTGGGTCCCCGTAACCTGATGCCGAACCCCAAGACCGGTACCGTGACCATGGATGTTGCAAAGGCTGTTGCAGACATCAAGGGCGGTAAGATTGACTTCCGCGTTGACCGTAACTCCAACCTGCACTTCATCATCGGTAAGGCTTCCTTCACCGCTGAGCAGCTCGAGGAGAACTTCCAGGCAGCTCTGGAAGAGGTTAACCGTCTGAAGCCCTCTTCGGCTAAGGGTCGTTACATCTCCAAGGCAACCGTTGCTACCACCTTCGGCCCCGGCATCCCCGTTGATCCGGCTGCCGTTGCTGCCTAAGGTATGCACCTGTAGCTTCTAGCATTTAGCTAGTAGTCGCCCCCGACGTTTAGGCGTCGGGGGCGACTTTTTGTGCATGATTTTGTCTGTGTGAAGATTCAAAACACAGCGTGAAGATTCAAGACATTGCGTGACCGGAATCGGTTAAAGTACGTCACGGGTTTCCAGCTTATATAGGCTTAAAACATAGAATGATTTTCTGGTTCCTGGTTCCCTTGGCGTTGCCCATGCCCCGGCACCGTCAAAACACATATTGGGGCTGCGTGTCCCCATCCTGCCCTACAACTATGAGAGGTAAAACCTAATGCCTTCTTCCCTTCAGAGCGAGCAGAGCGCCCGCCGCGGTCTCAGCGTGCCGGTCAATTATTTTGCGGTGGCGCTGGGCACCGGTGCTTTGGGTGCTGCCTGGCGTACCGCTGCGTCGAAGGGAATGGTACCTGATTGGGTGGGGGAGAGCATCCTGGCTTTTAACGCTGTGGTGTGGCTGCTCCTTGTGGGGTTTTTGGTTCATTCGGTGGTTAAGTACCGTGCGTGGGTGCGTAGTTTTTGGGAGCATCCGGCGCGTACCTGCTTCTTTTCGCTAATTCCGGCGACGACGGCGCAGGTGGGTGCGGCTCTCTACCCGTATGCTGAGGTTCCGGCTCTGACTCTGGTGGTGCTGGGAGCTGTGGGTCAGTTGTATTTCGCGTCTCATCGTATTGCCGGTACGTGGCGTGGTGGGTATGTGCCTGAGGCTGCCTCGCCGGTGCTGTATCTGCCGACTGTGGCGACGAATTTTGCGACCGCTACGGCGATGGGCTTTGTGGGGTGGCACGATATGGCGATGCTCTTCTTCGGTGCGGGCCTGATTTCGTGGTTCAGTGTCGAGGCCGCGATTCTGAGCCGCCTGCGCACCTTGACTCCGCTACCTCAGGGGGAGCGCGGCATTATTGGTATTCAGATGGCGCCGCCTTTTGTGGGTGGTAACGCGTACCTGGCGGCTAATGGCGGCACGGTGGACTGGTTCTTCCTGGTGCTGACCGGTTATGGCATTCTGCAGCTGTTCTTCTTGATGCGTTTGCTCCCGTGGACTCTTGAGGGTGGTTTCTCGATGAGCATGTGGGGTTTCTCGTTCGGTATGGCTTCCATGGCGGCGAGCGGTATTCGCTTGACGGCTGCTGGTTCGCTGGGGTTGGTGGGTCCTGCGCTAACGGTGGCGGGTACGGCTTTCCTCATCTTCCTGTGGGTGGGCACGCTGCATCTGGCGTTGAAGGGGCGTTTGCTGGTACGACCGAGCTAGGGTGCTCATATGAGACTCTGGTGCGAGGCTCGCATGCTGTTTTATGACGGTGCTTATCTTCTGCACCCGTGCCGGGCACAAGTTTCCGCGATAATGGGGGAATGACTTCTGCATCCTATTCTTCTGCCGCGGCGGAGCCTTTTGAAGGCCTGCGTATTCGAGGTGTCGCCAAGACCTTTGGCACCGATACGACGGTTCTGAATGAGATTGACCTGGATGTGCACCCCGGCGAGTTGATTTCTCTGGTTGGTTCTTCGGGTACGGGCAAGTCGACCCTGCTGCGTATTATTGCCGGTCTGGAGGAACCGAGCGCCGGTCGGGTGACCTACGCCGGTCAGCCTCTGGAACGCGGCTCGGTGGGTGTGGTTTTTCAGCGCCCTATTCTGTACCCGCACCTGAGCGTGAAGGACAATATTCTGTTTCCGACCCGGCTGGGTGCGTTCGCCGGTCGGGTTGATATGGACTACTACCGTGAGCTGCTGGAGGCGTTGAAGCTTGAGGGTTTGGAGTCCCGTAAGCCTTCGCAGCTGTCGGGTGGTCAGGCTCAGCGTGTGGGTATTGCGCGTGCTTTGATTCGTCGTGCCCCGGTGGTTCTTTTTGATGAGCCGCTGGCGAGTGTGGATGAGCAGATGAGCGCGAGTATCCGTGCGGACATTGTGCGTCTGCACGAGCGCTACGGTTTTACGGGCCTGTACGTGACCCATGATCAGAATGAGGCGCTCATGCTGGGTCAGCGGGTGGCGGTGATGGATGCCGGTTACCTGGTGCAGGTGGATACTCCGGAGCGTCTGCTGGCGCATCCGCATACTCTGCAGGTGGCGAAGCTTATGGCGGCGCCCGCGCTGAACCTATTGGCTCTTGAGGATTCTGAGGCTCTTCCTGCTGGGTGCGAGCTGGCGATTCGTGCGACCGCGCTGTGCCCTGTGGCAGCAGACGCTGCTCATGCTCTGCCGGTGCAGGTGCTTGGCAGCCGCCATCTGGTGGGTGGCATGCTGTACCGTGCGCGTCTGTTAGAGGCGGTGTCCCTACCTCTGGAATCTCGACGGGCTTCGGCGGATTCTGAGTTGAGTGCCCGAGTGCGTGCCGGTCAGGAGCTTGAGTTCTTTATCTCGGATGCGCAGGGCACCTCCCTGATTGGCGCCTCGCTCAGCGTAGGGGAGCAGGTGCACCTGGGGGTGGCTGCTGAGCGCTGCTTCTTGTTCTCGGACGGAAAGCGCTTTTACCTCTAGAACACGGTTTCTGGGTTTTTCAGCCGGGCCTTTTAGGTGGGAGAAAGCGCGGGTTAATCGACTTAAAGAGGGGCTTTAAGTGATTAACCCCGCTTAATCGCGTTTTTAACTTGCGACTCGGGCTTTAACCTGAGATGATGAATGAACCAAAGACCGCCGGTCTAGAACTATGTCCTTTATCGCCACCTCGGTGGAGACGAAGAACAGAGTTCTGATAAGAGCAGATTTCACTAGAAATCGCCGCCCGCGTAGGTAACTCGAAGTGAATAGTCGTTGCCCTGATTTAGGTGCCGCCTATCGTGCCTCGTACGCCTACGCGTCGGGGCATTTTTTATTGCTTGCAATAAATGCTTCGAGGCTCTACCGGCGACCTTACAAGAATCGGAAGAAGGAACTACCATGGCGACTCAGGAAAAGATCGCTGCAGTATCCGAGCTGAAGGAACTCTTCGAAGCTTCGAACGCAGTCATCCTGACCGAATACCGCGGTCTCACTGTTGCACAGCTCAAGGAGCTGCGCCGCGCACTCGGTGCAGAGACCGAATACGCCGTGGTGAAGAACACGCTGGCTGCTATCGCAGCTAAGGAAGCTGGCATCGACGCATTCGAAGGCCACCTCCAGGGTCCCTCCGCACTGGCATTCATCAAGGGCGACCTGATCGATGCTGCTAAGGGCCTGCGTGACTTTGCCAAGGCTAACCCCCAGCTGATTGTGAAGAACGGTTACTACGAAGGTGCCGCTCTGACCGAGGACGACGTCAAGCGCTACGCTGACCTGGAATCCCGCGAGGTTCTGCTGTCCAAGGTTGCAGGTGGTGCAAAGGCTACCATCGCACGCATCGCACAGGTTGTGGACGCACTGCGCGTCAAGCTGGAGGAGCAGGAAGGCGCAGCTCCCGCTGCTGCCGAGGAGGCTTCGGAAGAGGCATAAGCCCCTTTCGTGCTACTGCACCAGCGCTGAGATACTCAGCAGCGTGAACGCGAATAGCGTGTAACGCACCCTAAATTTGACCGACCCTCTCGGGTAGGTACTGAAGATTTACACCGCGGGCGTCAGCCCGCACCAGATAGTGAAGGAGCCAAACAATGGCTAAGCTGTCCATCGAAGAACTCATTGCAGCATTCAAGGAACTGTCCCTCGTTGAGGTTTCCGAGTTCGTCAAGGCATTCGAGGAAGAGTTCGACGTCACCGCAGCTGCTCCCGTTGCAGTTGTAGCAGGCGGCGCAGCAGGCGAGGCTGCTGAAGAGAAGTCCGAGTTCGACGTTGTCCTGGAGTCCGCTGGCGACAAGAAGATCGCAGTGATCAAGGAAGTTCGTGCCCTGACCTCCCTCGGCCTGAAGGAAGCAAAGGACCTGGTTGACAGCGCTCCCAAGGCTCTGCTCGAGGGCGTTTCCAAGGAAGACGCTGAGAAGGCTAAGGAGCAGCTCGAGGCTGCTGGCGCAACCATCACCCTCAAGTAATCGACTTCTTCTCGATTCTTACGCGGGCGGTGCATCCATCGGATGCGCCGCCTCGCGGCATTTAACAGCCCCGAACCTTCCCCGACATTACGGCGGGGGCGGTCTCGGGGCTTTACTATGCTCGCATTATGTTTGGAGTGTCGGTTACCTTCTCCGGTAGCTTACGGAGTGTTTTTGTTAGTACCTAGTGATGCCCACGGCGAAGAGGCCCCTGTGACCACCCTGTGCCTCAACTGAGAGAGGCTGAGAGCACTGTGGTGCCTCTCTCCTAGAGCCCGGCAACGGGTCAGAGGTGCCGTATGATGGGATGAGACAACCCAGACATTCCCCTTGCACGAAAACGGATAGACATGAGCGAGCAGAAGAAAAAGAAGAAGAGCGCAACCGAGCGACCCGACCGCGACTTGGCGGCTGAAGCACAGCAGATCCTGGACGCCTTCGGCGCCGGTGTGCGTGAAGACCGCGACTACCCGGCACTGCACCTGGCCCCTCCCGTGGGCCGTCTGAACGACCCGAACGGCCTGGTCTTTGACGGCAAGCGCTACCACGCCTTCTACCAGTACTCGCCCCTGCACCCGGAGCGTATGGTCTACTGGCGCCACGCCGTGAGTGAGGACCTGACCCACTGGACCGATGAGGGTACCGCCCTGGTTCCCGACAGCCGCTACGACTCGCACGGCTGCTACTCCGGCTCCGGCATCAAGGTGCCCGGCGGTTTTGAGTTCTTCTACACCGGTAACGTGAAGGACGAGAAGGGCAACCGTGAAACCTACCAGATTCTCGCAACTGCGGGTGAGGACGCGAAGCCGACCCGTCAGCTGCCCCCGCTGATTTCCGGCCCTGAGAAGGGCTACACCGCGCACTACCGCGACCCGCACGTCTTTGAGCGTAACGGCGAGTGGTGGATGGTTATTGGTGCTCAGCGTGAAGACAAGACCGGCGCCGTGGTCGTGTACACCTCCGCTGACCGCCGCGAGTGGACCTTCCGCGGCGAGCTGGGTATTAAGGATAAGAGCCTCAAGGGCACCTACATGTACGAATGCCCCTCCCTGCTGAGCATGCGCGATGAGCTGACCGGCGAGATTCGTGACGTGCTGATTTTCAGCCCGCAGGGCATGCAGCCCCTCGGCGAGAAGTACAACAACATTTTCCAGAGCGGCTACATTGTTGGCTCGCTGGATAACGAGACTCTCAAGTTCACTGTGGAGACCCCCTTCACCGAGCTGGATGCAGGTTTCGAGTTCTACGCACCGCAGACCATCTCCGGTACCGGCCTGACCGCCGACCCGAAGGCACCGCACGATGTATGCGGTGATGCCCCGGTGATGATTGCTTGGCTGGGCAATGCTGACCAGGACGACCTGCCCTCGTGGAGCCACCGCTGGGTGCACATGTTCACCTACCCGCGTGAGCTGCACCTGCGCAACGGCAAGATTTTCCAGCGCCCGGTTCCGCAGCTGAACGACGCGATGAAGATGACCCCGCTGTACCGCGAGGAGGAGAAGGGTAAGCTCGTCGAGCTGAAGAATGCCCTGACCTTCCGTCTGCGCGGCCGCGTGAACGTCTCTGACGAGTGCGTGAAGCTGAAGATCAAGGACACCCACGGCGTGGCACTGAGCATCGTTCTGGATAAGGACTTTGTGCAGATGGACCGTGGCGGTACCCGCTACACCGAGGGTGGCAGCCTGCGCCGTCGAACCCTGAAGCGTTCGAAGATTCGCGAGTTTGACCTGCTTGTGGACGGTTCGGCTACCGAACTGTACGTGGGTGGCAAGCTGGTTGCCTCCATGGGCGCTGAGGTTATGACCGCTCGCACCTTCTTCAAGGGCGATAAGCGCCGCGTCCGCCTGACCGGTGGCGAGGTGCTGTCCCTGGAGTATGGCCGCCTCTAAGCCATTTTCTAGGCGTTGGGAGCCGCCTATGCGGGTAGTTTCCGGTAATTTCTGAATATGTTTGAGAGCTCACTCTCCGTGTGGAGAGTGGGCCCTCGCTTTTAAGAACTTTCCCGTGATACCATGTTTTACATCTGATATGTCAAACGTATGACATATACATGACATGCACACACAGACATGTCACCCCACCCCATTTACAAAGCATCATACGGTGGTGCTCCAAACAAAGGAGAGCGAGCGTGGACCACAAGTCAGTGGCACAGCGCGTGCTGAAGGACGTCGGTGGCGCCGGCAACATCGTTGCAGCCGCACACTGCGCAACCCGCCTTCGCCTCGTCCTGAAGAACCAGGACAAGGTCGACCAGGCAGCAATCGACAACGACGAGGATCTTAAGGGCAGCTTCCTCAATGCTGGCCAGTTCCAGATTATCGTCGGCCCCGGCGACGTTAACGAGGTACACAAGCACCTTATCGCCGCTGGCGCACCCGAAGCATCTAAGGATGATCTCAAGGAAATCGCCTCCAAGCAGGGCAACATCGTTTCCCGCTTCATTAAGACCATTGCTGATATCTTCGTCCCGCTGATTCCGGTTCTGGTCGGTGGCGGTATGCTGATGGCAATCAACAGCGTGCTGACCTCCAAGGGTATCTTTGGTCCCGAGAGCTTCATCGCAATGCACCCCGAGTGGGCTGACTTTGCAGACATCATCAACCTGCTCTCCGCAGCTCCCTTCGCCTTCCTGCCCGTGCTGGTCGGCTTCTCCGCTACTAAGGTCTTCGGTGGTAACCCCTACCTCGGTCTGACCATGGGTGCCGCGATGGTTTCCCCGGCCCTAATGAACGGCTACAGTGTCGCAGCATCCCTGGCGGGTGCTGAAGGCACCGACCCGATGAAGTACTGGAACCTCTTCGGTCTGCAGGTTCAGCAAGCGGGTTACCAGGGTACCGTGCTGCCCATTATGCTGGTCGCCTTCATCCTGGCGAATATCGAGAAGTTCTTCCACAAGGTCCTCAAGGGCACCATCGACTTCATCTTCACCCCCACTCTGACCATCCTCATCACCGGCTTCCTGACCTTTATTCTGGTCGGTCCCCCGATGTTCCAGCTGGGTACCTGGTTGGGCGAGGGCGTGAACTGGCTCTACACCGTTGCCGGCCCGCTCGGCGGTCTGGTCTTCGGTACCTTCTACGCATTCATCGTGATGACCGGTATGCACCAGGCATTCCCGCCCATCGAGATGAGCCTGTGGGCTACCGGTGGTTCCTTCATCTTTGTTGTCGCGTCGATGTCTAACGTGGCGCAGGGTGCTGCTGCAGCCGGTGTTGCGCTGACCACCAAGAACAAGAAGATTAAGGGTATTGCTTCGGCATCTGCACCCTCGGCATTCCTGGGTATTACTGAGCCCGCAATGTTCGGTGTGAACCTGGCTCTGCGCTGGCCCTTCTACATTGCTATTGTTTCCGCAGGTATCGGTGCAATGGTCGCTTCCATCCTGAATGTGAAGGCAATTGCTCTGGGCGCCGCTGGTTACATCGGCTTCCCCTCCATTAGCCCCACTACCGGCGCGGGCTGGGCTGGCTTCTTCGGCTGCCTCATCCTGACCACCGTTATCGCTTTCGTTGCCTCCTTTATCTGGGGTAAGAAGGTTGAGGCTGGCAACACTGAGGCACCCGCTGCACCCGCTGCTGCCGCTCCCGTTGCCACCGTAGCTGCTGCCGCAGCTCCCGCCGCCGCTGTAGCATCTGAGGCTGGCGAGAGCGTCGAAATCGGTTCCCACATGGTCGGTTCCGTGGTTCTGCTGGCTGACGTCAAGGATCCCACCTTCTCCTCCGGCGCACTGGGTGCAGGCACCGCAGTGGAGCCCACCGAAGGTAAGCTCTACGCACCGGCTGACGGCAAGATCACCGTTGCATTCCCTACCGGCCACGCATACGGTCTGCGCACCGAGGACGGCCTGGATCTGCTGATGCACATCGGCATGGACACCGTTGAGCTCGACGGCAAGCACTTCGAGCCCAAGGTTGCTAAGGGTGACACCGTCAAGCGCGGCGACGTCATCGCTGAGTTCGATATCCCCGCCATCAAGGCTGCTGGCTACCCGCTGGCAACCCCCATGGTGATTACCAACGCCAAGAAGGCGGCTGCTTCGGTTGAAGATGTTCAGGCTTCGGGCGCATCGGTGACCAGCGCAGATTCGCTGCTGAAGGTTGCACTGAAGGCAAAGGCTAACGCATAGTCTGCACTCTTAATGAGTAGATAACCTCAACGTGATGTACACCCCGTACCCCTCTTCCTAGAGTTGGTGCGGGGTGTTCAATTTTTCCTGCAAAAACATGCAAAAAAGATATGAATAAATATGCACTAAAATTATGCATAATGGTGCAATATAAGCTGGCACACATTAATGCATGACCGTGAAAAATGTCTTGATAAGGCAGAATTTATTAGCCAGGAGTGAATAATCCAGCTAATATTTATGTATAGTTTCAAGCTTTTGTAAAGGGTGAATATGACCTCAGCTTCCTATGCTGTCCGCACCGCCGAGCCTCATGAATATGCCGAAGCGCTCGAAGTCCTGATTGCCGCGTTTGACGGAGATCCCGCCATGATGGCAGTCATTGCAGGCGGTAGCCGCCGACAGGAACTCGCCAGGCTCCGCGCCATTATGACCCTTCAGGTCTACGGCAACTTCCAGGGTCGCGGCCGTATCGACATTGCTATTGACGACTCTACCGGCAAGATTGTGGGTGTTTGTCTCTGGAACACCCCTGAATCCCATGAGGGTTCCTTCGCTAACGAGCTCAAGCAGATTGGCGCCTACTACAAGGCACTCGGTTGCAAGACCCTGCTGAGGGCAGTCCTGATGGAGCTACACCTGCTCAAGTACCGCCCCGCGTACAAGCACTGGTACCTCTTCAACATTGGTGTCCTCGAAGAGTACCGAGGCCGCGGTATCGGCTCGCAGCTACTCGATTACGGTACCGAACGCATCGGCGACTACCCCGCCTACCTCGAAGCATCGACCTACGATAGTGCCCGTCTCTATGAGCGCCGCGGATTCTTCTCCCTCGGCCCGCTCCACGGAATCTTCTCCAAGGCACACGCCGTTGGTATGGTCTACCCCGGCACCGGTCCCACCGAGATTGTGCAGCGCACCTCCTAAACTTCCGGACGCGCACAAAACCGATAAATGTATATGCAAAATCCGCCCCACCGTGAGCACTCGCACGGTGGGGCGGATTTTTATCGTCAGAAGAGGAGCTTCTTATTGGAGCTCGTCTATTGGAGCTCGTCCGGGGCGGAGGTGTCAGGCTGAATCTGATCCAGATTCGGGATAGAACGCACCGTAGCCCCCAGATGGAGCTCAACCGGGAGTACATCCTCGGGCTGGGTAATTGGGGGAGTGGTCTTCTCTGAGGAATCCTCCTGCTGTAGCTCAATGAGCTCCAGCAGACGCTGCGCGGTACGCTCTGCCATGCCCTCAATCGGCTGAACCACGGTCGCCAACTCCGGCATGAGCAGCTGAACGCTCTGCGTGCCATCGTAACCAATCACCTGGAAATCCTCCGGAACACGAATAGCGCGTGCGCGCGCCCAGCCCAGCGCCAACGCGGCGTAATTATCGTTGGAGGCAAAGACCGCATCCACCGGCTCCGGACTATCGGCGCGTTCATCAAGGTAGCGGTAGAGCACCTCACGTTTAATACCCAGTGAAGGACGGAAGCCCAGCTCCAGGAACTCCGGCATGAGTCCGGCTTCGAGCATTGCCTCACGGTATCCGCGCTGACGCTCATTGTGCTTACCCAGGGTCGACGTCACGTGCACAATATTCTGCGCACCCGTGGCAATCAGATGCTCCGTGGCGGCGCGGGCGCCTCCGTAATTATCGGAGCGGACATTCGGGTAAAAGCCGCTTTCGAGGCGGTCCACGGTCACCAGGGGAGCCTGGGCGTGCGGAATATTGACCAGCGCGTCAGAGTGGGCGCCGCTGATGATGCCGTCCACCTGATTGGAGAAAAGCATCTCCAGGTAGCGCTTCTCTTGTTCGGGGTGGTCATCGCTATTGCAGAGAATGACCCGGTAGCCTGCTTCGGCAAGGTAACTTTCGAGGCGGTACACCATCTCCCCGTAGAAGGGGTTTGCGACCGTGGGGAAGATGAGGCCCACCATCTGCGAGCGCTGGCCCTGCAGGCTGCGGGCGATGGCGTTGGGGCGGTAGCCGAGTTCCCGCATTGCCTCGTGGACCTTGGTGCGGGTGCTTTCGCTCAGGTAGCCGCGGTTGTTGAGCACGCGGGAGACCGTGGTGGGGGAGACTCCCGCCAGGGCTGCAACGTCGCTGAGTTTGGGCTTAGCCACGGGGGCTCCCTTCGGTATGCTAAACGATTGACATATCTCTCTACTATACCCCGACCGCATACCGCATAAACATTTCAACGCCGGAAAATAGCGCCTTACTACAGCACCGGAATAATCGGAACCCGAGCTCCCACCTCATGGGCAGAACCCCGAACCGAAGAATCATCCAACACCGCACAATGAGTAGCCGCTGCCAACGACGACAACATATGCGACGCCGACTTCGGTAGAGGATACGCTACACCATCACGCACCGACACCGGCAACAGACGAACCCCCGCCGGCTTACGCAAAGTATCAACCGGCTCACCCAAAACAGCCGAATCCAGCTCCGGTAGGGGCATATCCCTCATACCAGCCAAAAGCGGCGGCAAATACGAATACAAAGCCGTGTACGCTGCCAAAGGATTACCCGGCAGACCCAACACAAAACGCTCACGACCAGAATTCGGGCCCGTCTCCGGAACCGGCAAACGCGCAGCCAATGCCGGATGCCCCGGACGCACATCCACCGACTCAAACAAATAGGTTGCGCCCATGTCGTTGAGCACCTTACGCACCAAATCAACACCCGAGGTGCTCGACCCGCCCGTAAACACCAGCACACGAGCCGTCGACGTGGACAAGAACGTGCGGAACTCAGACTCAACATCCGCCAAACGAATCGAAGGGCGCGCCTCGCAGCCAGCAGAAATAATCGCATGCTCCATAAAGCCGCCAAACGCATCACGCACCTGACCAGGCGCAGGCACACCAAAGGTAATGACCTCATTACCCGTAAACGCGCAACGTACCGGAATCGGGGCGTACACCGGCAACTCATCAAAACCATTCGTGCCCAAGAACGCCGCCATACGCGCAGAGATACGGTCGCCGTGGCGTGCCAACAGCTCGCCACGCTCTAGCTCAACACCAGCATGGCGAATATCAGCACCCGGCGCCGGAGGCTCAAAACCCTCCGCCATATCCAGGTAATGAATACTGGACTGAGTCTCCAAATGAGCAGCTACACCAGGGCGAGACGAAGCCTCCGCACCCTCATACAGGCGCGAATGCTCCTCGCGCACAATCGCTTCAGCGCCCTCAGGGAGCAAACCACCCGTCAAAATCGGGGTCGCCTCACCCGGAGCAATCGGCACCGTCAGACGGTGAATATTAGCGCGAGAATCCTCCGGATACGCCGGAGTCACCAGACGCCACGGAGGCACACCCGCCACAGCGTAACCGTCCATCGCGGAAGAGCTGTAGTGGGGCACCGGCATCACCGAATAAACATCATCCGCCAAATAGTGGTCAATTGTCGCCAGCAGCGGCAAAGACTCCGTCTTCACATGGTGTGCAATCTCCAGGCCCTGCTCATGCAAAATCTGGCGGGCCTGCTGCCACGAAACAGAAGGAATATGGTGAGACATCGTACCTCGTAAAAGTGTGTGCGGGACGCGCAACAGCGCGCGAGCTCAAAAACGCTACATGTACACGGTATCTAAAGCCAAGACTTATCACCTAGGGTACTCGTAGTCAGGCCCTAATATCACACTGCGGTAGCTCAGCTACTAATAGCTTGACCAAAGCGACGTCGTATAACCCAGCGCCTGCGCCTGCTCCCACGTATCAACATCGGCGGTATCAGCGGCAGACATCTGAACCGCAGTAGGGTTCAGACGACGCAAAAAAGAACGAACAGAAGCGTTGGTGGTGCCGGCCGAAAAGACCGAACGAATTGCCTCAAAACGGTAAATACCCACCAGCGGCTGATAGATACCCTCAGAAACACCCCAGAAACCTGCAGATGATTCAGCACCCTCAAATGATTCAGAATCAGTAGGGGAGAAGCCCGCCGTGCGCTCAGCACTTTGCGCCGCAGTAATCAGCTGTTGAACCGCCGGGGCAATACGCGGAGTATCCACACCCAAAATCAGGCACCAGTCGGGCACAGGAATCTGCGAGCGCTCGCAATCGGCCGCAATGCACTCCAAACCGGCATGAATCGCCGCGGCAGGACCCGAAAACGGCGGATCCTCACGAGTACGCAACACCCCGGTAGGCAAGGGCAGGCTCTCAGGACCCACCACCACGCGCGGGGATGCGGCGGCCACCGCCTCCAGAGCACAATCCAGCAGAGTATTCGTACCATCAGACAGGGACGCCTTCGGCACGTGGTTCAGGCGGCGAGAAGCACCTCCGGCAACAACGACCGCGGCGCACGAAAAATCGCCCCCAGCGGGAAGTACAGAACCGGGTATCTTATCCGCCCGCATTATCCACCCGCAAAGGGAGGCAGAACGTCCACACGGTCGGCATCCTGCAGAGGTGCCTGCGCATCCGAGCGGGCACCATTGACCAGGAACGAGCACTGCTCCATCACCTGCGCAAGAGTCAGACCCGACGGGGTCGTACCCTCCAAGCTCTGACCCAGATGCTCAACGAGCGCGCCAAGAGTTGCCGACGGTAACTCAGCCAAAGGTACCGACAGCTGCGTGGTACCCGCCGCAGAACGTGCGGCAGCGAAAAAATGAACCTGCATAATGCTCCTCAATCCTAAGTCAGGGGACAGCCGAAAATCACGGGCGCAAGATGCCAATAAAAAGCCTTATCCGCGCACCTTCGGCTGATGAATCAGCGGCTTTCCTAGCCACCAATAGCGCTCATCGAGCGGCTCGCCTTAGCGAACTCCTCAATATCGAAGTCAGCGTCTTCCTTACCGTGGGCGCGCGGCTTAAACCACATGCCCTCACGCCAGCGCAGAGCCAGCTGCTTATCGTCAGCACCGGAACGCAGAAGCTGCATCAAATCAGTCTCGGTGTCGGAGAACAAGCAGGAACGAATCTTACCGTCCGCCGTCAGGCGGGTGCGGGTGCATGCATTGCAGAACGACTCCGTGACCGAGGCGATAATACCCACACGGCCCAGCGACTCGGTACCGTCAGCAGGGAAGCCCGCCTCATCCAGGGCAGTACCGAGCGGGTACACCTCCCACAGCTGAGCGGGGGAGTCGCCGCGCGCCTCCGCCACCGAACCCAGAACATACTCAGCCGACAGTTTCTCGCGAATCTCAGCGGCGGTAATCGTGCCCTCACGGGTCCAACGGTTATCAGCATCCAGCGGCATCTGCTCAATGAAACGCAGCTGATAGCCGCCCGCCAACGCCCAACGCAGAAGCTCCGGAGCCTGATCATCATTCAGACCCGGCATCAGCACAGCATTAATCTTGATCGGCCACAGGCCAGCCTCCGCTGCACCATCGATGCCCTTGAGCACGGCGTCGAGCTTATCGCGGCGGGTCAGCTCGGCAAAGGTCTCACGGCAAATCGTATCCAGAGAAACATTGATGCGGGTCAGACCAGCCTCCGCCAGCGCGGCGGCACGCTTCTCCAAACCAATACCATTCGTCGTAATAGCAAGCGGAACATCCGGATGCGCCTGGTGGATGCGGGAAATAATATCCACCAAATCGGCGCGCACCAGCGGCTCGCCACCGGTAAAGCGGATCTCCTCAACGCCCAGCTCAGTAATCGCAATATCGGCAAGGCGCGCAATCTCCTCGGCGGAGAGCAGATTCTCCTTCGGGAGCCACTGCAAACCATCCGCCGGCATGCAATAAATGCAACGAAGATTACATTTATCGGTCAGCGAGATACGAAGATCAGTCGCCACACGACCCCAACGGTCCAAGAGCGGACCGCTATTCGTAATATTCGGGAGCTTACGCTGTACATTTACGCCATTCTCAGATTTTTGGGGTGTCACAAAAGCAGCCCCGTTACCCTCCGCAGAAGATAAGGTGCTTAACGTTGGGCCCGCAATGAGCTCAGAAGAGGTCGAATTTGCCGTGTACGCCATGTAAAACCTATGTGGAAAATTTGCATATTTCAGGTGACAATATGATTATTCCATGTTCCGGCGCCCCGTACATAGTGTGTGCAGGGTAAGTTACAACTGCGCCACCGCAGACCACCACGAGGAAAACAACGTGTACAAGCTAGGGAAGTACACAAAACGTCATACAGAGCCCACACATGGACGCACCTCACCACCGCAAGAGTACGAAACCATCAAGGAAACAAATTTCATGAAGACCCCCCTCGCAGCCCTCAGCGCGCTCGCCGCCGCAACCCTCGCTCTCACCGGATGCGGCGCCCCCCAGAGCTCCTCCTCATCTTCCTCCTCGTCTGCGGCAAGCAGTCAGGCAGCCTCCGGCAAGATCGAAGTCTTCGCCGCAGCCTCCCTGAACAACGCCGGCGCAGACCTCGAAAAGGCATACGAAGCCGCCAACCCCGGCGTGGACGTCACCTTCGTCTACGAAGGCTCCGCAAAGCTCGTCAACCAGATTGAGCAGGGCGCAACCCCCGACCTGCTGATCACCGCAGATACCAAGAACATGGACAAGGCAAAGAAACTCGACCAGTTCTCCGGCTCCGAAACCAACGTTCTGGTCACCAATAAGCTCGTGCTCGTCACCGCTGAAGGCAACCCCGGCAAGATCAACAGCCTCGACGACCTCAAGACCACCGACGGCGTCGTCGCAGTCTGCAAAGAAGACGTCCCCTGCGGCACCATCGCCCACCAGGAACTGAAGAAGCACGACATCACCCTCAAGAACGCAACCACCGAAAGCAAGGTCACCGACGTAGCAACCAAGGTCACCACCGGTAACGCCGATGCGGGCTTCATCTACACCACCGACCTCGCCGCAGCCAAGAAGAAGGGTGCAAACCTCGGCTCCATCGAGCTGACCGATGTTGAGCCCAACGAATACCCCGCAGCGCTGAGCAAGACCGGCTCCTCCTCCGAGGCTGCAAAGAAGTTCAACGAGTGGCTGAAGACCTCCGACGAGGCTAAGAAGATCCTCTCCGACTACGGCTTCAACACCACCAAGTAGTCATTAGCACCCCACGCTTCTCAGCTGAAACAGCTATAACGAGGCAACGGGACACACCCCGCAGGATGCGGTGGCACGCTCAACAAGCATGCCACCGCATCCTGAACATATTTTCCGACGCACACCAATAACCACTGCAGAAGACCCCTAGCACAACAAGTAGAAATACCCATGTCAGACACCGCTACCGCGCCCACCAGCCGCCGAGCGCGCACCTCCCGAGAGAAGCTTTTCGCATCTGTTCCCCGGCTCTTCCTCATCCCGGCAACTCTGGGTATTTTCCTCATTGCAGGTCCGCTCCTCGGGCTTTTCATTAATATTCCCTGGAGTCAGCTGGGTACCATCTTTACCCCGCAGGTTCTCGGGGCTGCCAACCTCTCTCTCAGCACGGCCGCCGCATCCACCCTTATCTGCGGCCTCCTCGGTGCTCCCCTGGCGCTCGTGCTCTCCAAAGTGCTCAACCGCTCGCGGATGCACCGCTTCGGGTCGGTCCTCTACGCCATCATCTACACCCCGGTGATTCTCTCACCGGTGGTCTCCGGCCTCGGTCTGCTCTTCTTCTGGGGACGCAAAGGCATGATCGGCACCTACCTCTACCAGGCTGGAATCTCTATTCCGTTTACCTCGAACGCGGTGATTATCGCCCAGGTCTTCGTTGCCCTGCCTTTCTTTGTCGCCACCGCAGTTACCACCCTGCAGGCTATTCCCCGCGATTATGAAGAAATCGCTCTTGTTGAAGGCGCCGGACCGGCAGAGACCACCTTTAAAGTGCTCCTGCCTCTCGCAGCGCCCGGCCTTGCGACTGCTTTCCTACTTTCCTTCGCTCGCGCGCTTGGCGAGTACGGCGCAACCGTCACCTTCGCAGGCAATGTGCAAGGCAAAACCCAAACCATACCCCTCGCCATTGACCTAGCCATCAACAGCAGCGACATCCCCAGCGCCCTCGGAAGCGCGCTAATTCTCATCAGCCTCTACCTGGGAATCTTCGGTGTCCTCGGTCTAGCTCGCGCCCTCAAAAAACTGCGCGAAAGCACCCGATAAAACCGGCCCGTCCCAAGGAACCGCAGCGCCATCTGAAGACTATTAGGCGAAACTGCGTTTACCAGCTCACAACCGCACCCGTACACTGTTCTTAACTATTGCCGCACGATTGGAACCGCCATGATTTCCCCCGAATTCAATGGAACCCCCAGCACCGAGGAATACCGCGCCTACCTGGCGCTACTGTTGCGTGAAGTCTTCATCGGCACCGCAGAAACGGTTCCCCTCTACCACGCGGCAGGACGCATTCTCGCCCAAGACGTCACCGCACGCATGGACGTGCCCAGCTTCGACAACTCCCAAATGGACGGCTACGCCCTCACCGCGGCAGCCGTTGACCGCGAGGACCGCATCTTCACCGTCGGCCGCGAGATTCCCGCAGGGCGTCCGCTGCAGCGCTCCCGCTCCTCCGACGACCTGACCTACCCCATCATGACCGGCGCACCCATCCCCAAGGGCTACGACGCCGTCATCCCGGTCGAGCAGTCCGAACGTATCGAATACCCGGACCTGCCCGAATCCTTCGGCCGCCCCAGCGAAAAGGTCAAACTCGCCACCGGCAAACCCGGACAGTTCGTACGCCGCCGCGGCGAAGACGTCGTCACCGGCCAGGTACTCGCACGCGCCGGTGAACGCATCACCCCGGCTCTGCTCGGTGCGCTCGCATCCCAGGGTTATGCGCGCCTGACCGTCGCGGCAGGCCCCCGCGTGCTCGTATGCACCGGCGGCGACGAGATTCTTTCCGGTGTTGAAGAAGACGGCACCGCTACCTCGCAGGAGCTGGCTCAGGGGCAGATTTTTGACGCGAACGGGCCCATGCTGACCGCTATGCTCCGTGAAGACGGCGCTGAGGTGCGCCGCATCGCTATTGGTGATAACCCCATCGAGTTGCTGCACCGTCTCGCGGCAGAATACGAGAGCTTCGCGCCGGACATCATCATCACCTCGGGCGGTATTAGCCACGGTAAATACGAAGTGGTGCGCAACGCCATCGCCAAGGCACACGAAGCCGACATCCTGGTGCCCGTCTCCTGGTTTGGTCACGTGAGCCAGCAGCCCGGCGGACCGCAGGGCGTAAACGTTCTCGACTTCAAGGGCCATCGCGTGCCCATGATTTCCTTCCCCGGCAACCCGGTGAGCACCCTCATCTCGTACGCGCTGATTCTGCGCCCCTACCTGCGTGCAGGCGGCCCCTACGGTGTGCCCTATGCGGTTGCCTCCGAACAGGCAACCCTGAACAACGCACCGCGAGGCGTGCTCGTCACCGAAACCCCGATCACCGCCCCGGCAACCAAGCGCCAGTTCCTGCGCGGAACCCTCGGCATGGTCGAGGTCGAGCCCGGAACCTACCGGGTGGAACTCTACCCCGACGTGCTCTCCGGCTCGCACCTGTTACACCGCGCCGCACAGGCGGACGTGCTCATTGAGCTGGCGCCCGGAACCACCTACACCGGGGGAGAAGCGGTACCCTACCACCGCATCCGCCTCACCGATAACTAAGCCCCCGCCCCGCATTGTTCCTTGGTCGAACGACAAGGAATAATTGAGACTCACACTAAGTAACGATTCGCGGCAGAAGAATACCGCGCAGAAGCCAGGAGAAACGATGACCTCTACCTCTCAGCCCAACCAGGAACTGACTCACGTGCGCGCCGACGGCTCGGCACACATGGTGGACGTTACGGAGAAGTCAGTTACCACCCGCACCGCCCTGGCTGAAGCAACCGTGCGCACCCGCGAAGACGTGATTGCCATGATTTTTGACGCTGACCTGCCCAAGGGCGACGCTCTTCCCGTTGCACGTGTTGCCGGCATCATGGGCGCTAAGCGCACCCCGGAAATCATTCCCCTCTGCCACCCGCTGCCCCTGGGCAAGATCACGGTGGACTTTGAGCGCGGCACCGACTTCGTGCGTATTGAGGCCTCCGTGAAGACCCGCGGCGTCACCGGCGTAGAGATGGAGGCGCTCACCGCCGTCTCCTCGGCGGCACTGACCGTTTTCGACATGATCAAGGCAGTCGATAAGTACGCCGTAATTACCGATATCCGTGTTCTGGAGAAGAGCGGCGGCAAGTCCGGCGACTGGTCCGTCCGCGAGGAATCCTAAGCTACGGCGGTGCACCGCCCCCACCGTCATCTGATAGATACAGAAAAGGAAAGCCAATGAGTAGCGAAGACTACACCATGCCCGAGAACCTCACCGGTCTGGTTATTGTCGCCTCCACCCGCGCAGCCCGCGGCGTGTACGAGGATAAGTCCGGCCCCATCGCCGTGGAGTGGCTGCGCTCGCGCGGCTTCGACACCCCGGATGCCGTGGTCATTGAAGACCGCGATATTGTCGAGTACTTCAACACCCTGGTGACCGAAGGTAAGAAGAACGGTAACCTGCCGACCTTCATCCTGACCAGCGGTGGTACCGGTCTGAACTCTGACGACCAGACCGTGGAGGCGGTTCGCCCCCACCTGGACAAGGAAGTTCCCGGCGTTATGCATGCCTTCTGGATGAACGGTCTGAAGAACATTCCCGCGGCGGTGCTTTCACGCGGCGTGGCGGGCGTCATTGACCGCACCTTCGTGATGACCCTGCCCGGTTCGCGCGGTGGCGTGAAGGACGGCGTGGCAACCCTCGACCCGCTTGTTGAGCACATTTGCCGTCAGATGGAGGACTACCATGACCACTAAGCCGCAGAACGAAGAATCCCTGGACCATTCGGGTGCGCACGGTGTTGAGCCGAGCGGCTCGACCGTGGTGTTCACCGATATTACGGAGGCGCCCCTGGAGCCGCTGTACGCTGCGGCTAAGGCTGAGGTCATGACCGACGCCATGGGTGCCCTGGTAATTTTTGACGGCATTGTACGTAACCATGATCACGGTAGTGCGGTTCGCGGGCTGTCCTATAGCGCGCATCCGCAGGCTCGTGAGTATATTGCGGAGGTTGCCGCCGAGGTTGCTGCCGAGCTGGACGGTGTGCGTCTGTGGGCTGTGCATCGTGTGGGGCCGATTGCTATTGGTGAGTCGGCTCTGACCGTGATGGCGGCGGCTGCTCACCGTGGCCGCGCGTTTGATGCCTGTGAGCTGGTGGCTGACCGGGTGAAGGCTCGCGTGCCGATTTGGAAGGAACAGGAACTGCTCGATGGAAGCATCGAGTGGGTTGGTGTGGATACTTCGCCCGCTTAGCCTTCTGAATATTCTGATATCTCTATATAAGCCTGTCAGGGGGATTTCTCTCGGGCAGGCTTATTCTCCTTGAATGCTCAAGTCACCTCTACCACTAGACGCGAGGAATCCCTATGTCTTCTCAGCCTTCAACCGGCACGGGCGCGCTCTCTGCCGCTGAGCGTGCGTTCTATTCTCGTCAGCTGATTCTGCCCGAAATGGGCTACGAGGCTCAGCTGGCGCTCAAGGGCGCACGCGTGGTGGTGCTGGGCGCTGGCGGTTTGGGTGCTCCGGCGCTGCTGTACCTGGCGGGTGCCGGGGTCGGTCAGATTGTGGTGGTTGATGATGACTTCGTGGATGCTTCGAATCTGCACCGCCAGGTGATTCATACGCACGCCAGAGTGGGTAATTCTAAGGCTGAGTCTGCCGCAGAGTCTTTGCGCTCGCTGAATCCTTTTATTGAGGTTGTGCCTGTGCGTGAGCGTTTGACGGAGGCGAATGTTGATGAGCTTCTGTCTGGCGCTGACCTGGTGCTGGATGGTAGCGATAATTTCGAGTCGCGTTATGTGGTGTCGGCGGCGGCTGCGCGTGCTGGGATTGCGCATGTGTGGGCTGCGATTCTTGGTTTTGATGCGCAGCTGAGTGTGTTTTGGGCTGGTCGCGGTCCGGTGTATGAGGATTTGTACCCTCATGCTCCTGCTGCCGGTAGCGTGCCGTCGTGTAGTACTGCTGGCGTGGTGGGTGCTATGGCTGGCGTGGTGGGTGCTGCGATGGCCATGGAGGCGGTGAAGCTGCTGACCGGGGGGGGGGAGCCGCTCATGGGTGAGGTTGGCCTATATTCGGCATTAAGCGGAAGGTGGGAATATATACCTCTTGTAGCTAGCGTGCAAGCTGTACCTAAGAAAAGCGCTGTTTTGCCCCAAGAAACGAGTCATAAGCCCAAAAATCATGTAACAATTCGTAATATTTCTCAGGATTTTACAAGCTCTTCTGCTGACTCGAAGCCCCGCTCGATGAGCGCTCAGGACCTTAAAAAGATGTCATCGGGTGAAAATATTGCCCTTTTGGATGTCCGTGAGCAGGTGGAGTTCAATGCCTTTGCGATTGACGGTGCCATTAATCTACCCCTCACTGAATTGCTTGAAGCGGCTCGAAATGACTCCCTCAAAGCCCTAATTGAGCGTAAAATCCCCGCAAATGCCCAGAAAATCGTTATTTACTGCACCGGATACACCCGAACGGTTGAAGCGGCTCGTGAAATAGCGCCTCTGGAGGAGCGTTCTGTGTACATGCTTGAGGGTGGAATTTCCGCCTGGCTTACGGTCTAAAACACCCTTATTTCGCATGAATTAGGCAAGGTTTTTATCTCGTATTTTCTATGCCAAATTTCCGATATATTGGGCAGTATGGAACAAGCATCACAGATTAAGGGCCCGGATGGCCCCCTTACCGATCAGCTGATCAAGTTCGGTAAGTTCTTCTCCCGCTGGGATGAGACTGAAGACGGCCGCGCCGTCTTCCGTGAAGGCGGCCGCGAAGGTGACGCCTTCTACCGCGACCGTTGGAGCCACGATAAGGAAGTTCGCTCTACCCACGGCGTGAACTGCACCGGCTCCTGCTCCTGGAAGGTGTACGTCAAGGACGGCATTATCACCTGGGAAGCACAGGAAACCGATTACCCCTCGGTTGGTCCCGACCGCCCCGAGTACGAGCCCCGCGGTTGCCCCCGCGGTGCAGCATTCTCGTGGTACACCTACTCTCCCACTCGCGTTAAGTACCCCTACGTTCGCGGTCTCCTGCTGGAGATGTACCGCGAAGCGAAGGCAATCCACAACGATCCCGTGGACGCCTTCCACTCCATCGTGTCCGACCCCGCCAAGCGTGCACGCTACGTGAACGCACGTGGTAAGGGTGGTCTGGTGCGCTCGACCTGGGCTGAGGCTCTCGAGCTGATGGCTGCTGCTCACGTGCACACCATCAAGTACTACGGCCCCGACCGTAACACCGGCTTCACCCCGATTCCGGCAATGTCCATGGCGTCCTTCAGCGCGGGTGTTCGCTACATCCAGCTGGCCGGTGGCGTCATGACCAGCTTCTACGACTGGTACGCTGACCTCCCCGTGGCTTCCCCGCAGGTCTTCGGCGACCAGACCGACGTTCCCGAGTCCGGCGACTGGTGGGACGCTGCATACCTCATCATGTGGGGTGCAAACGTTCCGCTGACCCGTACCCCGGATGCTCACTGGGTCTCCGAGGTCCGCTACCGCGGTACCAAGGTTGTCACCGTGAGCCCCGACTACGCCGACAACACCAAGTTCGCTGACGAGTGGCTGCCCGCCCAGGCAGGTACCGACGCGGCACTGGCAATGGCGATGGGCCACGTCATCCTTAAGGAGAACTACGTCGACCAGCGTGTCGAGTTCTTCGAGGACTTCTCCCTGACCTACACCGACCTTCCCTTCCTGGTCACCCTGGAAACCCGTGAAGACGGCATTAAGGTTCCCTCCAAGTTCCTGACCGCTGCAAAGCTCGCTGGCGAGGCTGAGCAGGCTAACGCTGACTTCAAGCCCGTCCTGATGGACCGCGAGACCGGCGAGGTCTTCGTGCCCAACGGCACCATGGGTCACCGTTACGCTCAGGAAGACCAGGGCAAGTGGAACCTGGATTTGCAGGGTCGTAAGCCGATTCTGTCGATTCGCGACCTGCCTCAGGGCCAGTCCGCAGCGGTTGAGATTAAGATGCCGACCTTCGATAACCCGAAGGGTCACGGCGACGTCATTACCCGCGGCGTGCCCGTAACCTACGTTGATGGTCACGAAGTTACTACCGTCTTCGATATCATGCTGGCACAGTACGGTGTGGGCCGTGAGGGTCTGCCCGGTACCTGGGCTAAGGACTACGAGGACTGGAACGTTCAGAATACCCCGGCATGGCAGGAGCAGATTACTTCTGTCCCCGCCGAGGCTGTTATTCGCGTTGCCCGCGAGTTCGCCAAGAGCGCCCTGGATTCCGGCGGTCGCTCCATGGTCATCTTCGGTGCAGGTATTTGCCAGTGGTACCACGCTGACACCACCTACCGCGCTATCCTCGCTCTGCTGAACCTGACCGGTTGCCAGGGCCGTAACGGTGGCGGTTGGGCTCACTACGTGGGCCAGGAGAAGGCACGTCCTCTGACCGGTCTGACCAACATCGCGAACGCTCTGGACTGGAGCCGCCCGCCGCGTCACATGATTGGTACCGGCTTCTGGTATATGCACACTGACCAGTTCCGTCAGGATGCGTACTCCACCGACTACCTGCAGTCCCCGCTGGCTAAGGGCGAGCTGCGCGACGTTCACACTGCTGACGTTGTGGCACGTTCTACCCGTATGGGCTGGATGCCGTTCTACCCGCAGTTCCCTGAGAACTCGCTGGACCTGGCAGACAAGGCAGAGCAGGCTGTGGCACGCGGCGAGGCTTCCTCGAACGCGGACTACATTGCACAGCGTCTGAACTCCGGTGATCTGGAGTTCTCCGTTGAGGACGTTGACAACCCCGTCAACTGGCCTCGTACCCTGACCCTGTGGCGTTCGAACCTGTTCGGTTCCTCCGCTAAGGGTGAGAGCTACTTCCTGAAGCACCTGGTCGGTAGCATGGACAACGTCCAGGGCTCCGACTCGGAGAAGCTGCCGAACGAAGTGAAGTGGGTTGACGACGCGCCTCAGGGCAAGCTGGATCTGCTGGTCACCTCGGACTTCCGTATGACCTCCACGACCCTGCTGTCTGACATCGTTCTGCCGACTGCTACCTGGTACGAGAAGCACGATATCTCCTCGACCGATATGCACCCGTTCCTGCACGCGTTCTCCCCGGCAATTGACCCGCCGTGGGAGGCAAAGACCGACCACGAGACCTTCAAGGCACTGGCGTTTGAGTTCAGCCGCCTGGCTAAGAAGCACCTCGGCGTCCGTAAGGACATCGTTTCGGTCCCGCTGTTGCACGACACCCCCGGCCAGATTGCTCAGCCCGGCGGCCACGCACCCGACTGGAAGAACACCCCCGGTATGGTGGGCGTACCCGGCAAGAACATGCCGAACTTCGTCACCGTCGAGCGCGACTACGGCGCACTGTACGACATGTACACCACCGTTGGCCCGCTGTTCGATAAGCTCGGTGCAACCACCAAGTTCATCACTTACGACCTGAAGGACGAAGTCGCGAAGATGGCTAAGGAATTCGGTGTGATGGACTCCGGTAAGGGCGCAGGTCGTCCGGCACTGGATACCGACGTGAAGATTTCTGAAGCAATCCTCATGATTTCCGGTACCTCCAACGGTGAGGTCGCTGTCAAGGGCTTCAAGGAGCTTGAGAAGCAGACCGGTCTGCACCTGATGGACCTGGCAGAAGGTAACGAGGAACGTCGTATCACCTTCCCCATGACCCAGGCCGCACCGCAGCCCGTGATGACCTCCCCCGAGTGGTCCGGTTCGGAGACCGGTGGTCGCCGTTACGCTCCGTTCACCGTCAACATCGAGAAGAAGAAGCCGTTCCACACCCTGACCGGCCGTATGCACTTCTTCCTCGACCACGACTGGATGCACGAAATGGGCGAGGCTCTGCCGATTTACCGTCCGCCGCTGGATATGACCGGCCTGTACAACGAGCCTGAGCTCGGTACTACCGATGGTGTTTCGGTTGCTGTTCGCTACCTGACCCCGCACAACAAGTGGGCAATTCACTCGCAGTACTTCGATAACCACTACATGCTGAGCATGTTCCGTGGCGGTCCGACTGCATGGATGAGCCCGCAGGACGCTGAGAAGATTGGCGTCAAGGATGGCGAGTGGATTGAGTGTGTGAACACCAATGGTGTCTTCGTCGGCCGTGCGGTTGTTTCGCACCGTATGCCCGAGGGCGTTTGCTACGTCTACCACGCTCAGGAGCGTATGGTTAGCCCGAAGTCTGAAGTCACCGGTAAGCGCGGTGGTATTCACAACTCGGTGACCCGTATTCTTCTGAAGCCCACCCACATGATTGGTGGCTACGCTCACCAGGCGTTCGCCTTCAACTATCTTGGACCGACCGGTAACCAGCGAGACATCGTCTCGTACATCCGTCGCCGTAAGTCCCAGGAGGTAACTTTCTAATGCGCGTTATGGCACAAGTTGCTATGGTGATGGCGCTCGATAAGTGCATCGGCTGCCACACCTGCTCCGTGACCTGTAAGCAGGCATGGACGAACCGAGCCGGTACCGAGTACGTCTGGTTCAACAACGTTGAGACTCGTCCCGGTCAGGGTTACCCCCGCCGTTACGAGGATCAGGAGAAGTGGAAGGGCGGCTGGGTGCTGAACAAGCGCGGTCGTTTGGAGCTCAAGAGCGGTAACCGCTTCCAGAAGCTCTTCACGATCTTCGCTTCCCCGATTCAGCCCGAGCTGAACGACTACTACGAGCCCTGGACCTACGATTACCAGAACCTGACCAGTGCTCCTCTGGGTGATGACTTCCCGGCTGCTAAGCCGGTCTCCCTCATCACCGGTGAGGACACCAAGGTCGAGTGGGGTATGAACTGGGACGACAACCTGGCTGGTGCGACCGAGTACGGTCACCTGGACCCGCTGGTTGAGAAGGTTCGCAAGAAGGCTGAGGACAAGATTAAGTTCGAGTTCGAGCAGACCTTCATGTTCTACCTGCCTCGTATTTGTGAGCACTGCTTGAACCCCTCCTGCATGGCTTCTTGCCCCTCCGGCGCTATCTACAAGCGCGCTGAGGACGGTATCGTTCTGGTTGACCAGGACCGTTGCCGCGGTTGGCGTCAGTGCATCACCGGTTGCCCCTACAAGAAGGTGTACTTCAACCACAAGACGGGTAAGGCTGAGAAGTGTACCTTCTGCTACCCCCGTATTGAGGCTGGTATTCCGACCGTGTGTGCTGAGACCTGTGTTGGTCGTATGCGCTACATCGGTATCTTCCTCTACGATGCAGACCGCGTGACTGAGGCTGCTTCGGTCGAGGATGAGAAGGATCTCTACGAGGCTCAGCTGTCGCTGATGCTTGATCCTTCGGATCCGGCTGTGATTGAGCAGGCTCGTAAGAACGACATCCCCGATGCGTGGATTACTGCAGCTCAGAAGTCGCCCGTGTACAAGCTGGCGAAGGAGTGGAAGGTGGCTCTGCCCCTGCACCCCGAGTACCGCACCATGCCCATGGTTTGGTACGTGCCGCCGCTGTCTCCGATTGTTGACCTGCTCAAGGAGCAGGGCCACGATGCAGAGAACAGCAACAACCTGTTCGGTGCTATTGAGTCTCTCCGTATTCCGGTTGAGTACTTGGCTGAGCTGTTCACCGCTGGTGACACTGAGGTTGTTACTAACGTTCTGCGCCGCCTGGCTGCGATGCGTTCGTACATGCGTGACATCAACCTCGGTGGCGAAGGCAACGAGGAGATTGCTCAGGCAGTTGGCATGACTGGTCAGCAGGTGTACGAGATGTACCGCCTGATGGCTATCGCTAAGTACAACGAGCGTTACGTCATTCCGAAGGCTCACATGGAAGACGCCCACAACCTTGAGGAAATGGGCTGCTCCTTGAGCGTGGATGGCGGACCCGGCATGTACGGCGATGCGTTCAACGACATGGAGGGTCGCCCGACCCCCGTGTCCACCGGTGTCTACGAGGCTAACAACAAGGTCAGCTTGTTCAGCTGGGACGGTTCTTCCCGTCCTGACGGCCTCTTCCCGAATACCACCGGAAAGAAGTAATAAGTGGCTGGATTCTTTTCCAAGCTCATGGGCAAGGCCGGTTCCGAGGCTACTGTCTCGGAGCCGGCTCAGCCGGAGAACCCGTTTGATATCGATTACGGTCCCGGCGAGGATAAGGACTCGGTGATTTACCAGGTGAGCGGTATGCTCCTGGGCTACCCCGATGAGGAGACTCTGAAGGTTCTGCCTGAACTGGTGGAGATTACCGCTTCCACCCAGGATGAGGCTTTCATTGCTGCCGTTGATGCGGTTCAGCAGTGGCTGACTTCTAAGGACCTGGAGGATGTGCAGTCCGAGTACGTGCAGGAGTACGACCTTTCGCGTCGTCATTCTCTGCATCTGTCCTACTGGACCGATGGCGATACCCGCCGCCGTGGTGAGACTCTTCTGCGTTTTAAGCAGATGTACCGCGACTCCGGTATGTTGACCGTTTTGAATGGTGAGCTTCCGGACTACCTGCCGCTGGTGCTGGAGTTCTGTGCGTTGGTGGATCGCCGTAAGGGCCGTTCCGCTTTGCAGGCGTACCGTCCGTCCCTTGAGCTTCTTCGTCTGTCCATGAAGGACGGAAATCTGCCCCACTACGGGTTGTTGCAGAGCATCTGCGATACCCTTCCTGGCGTCTCTCCGCAGACTCAGGAGGAGGTCCAGAAGATGGCTGGCTACGGCCCTCCCGTCGAGACTGTTGGCCTGAATGGCTACGCTGATCATCAGCTGCTCCAGCAGGCTTCGGCTCGTTCTAACTAGTTTTATCCCTTGTGAGGAGACAACACGTGTACGTACTTGCTTCTGAGAACGCAGGACATGCTGCACAGGCTGTAGCCGATCCGGGTATTGTTGACATCCTGCTGTGGGGCGTTCTGCCCTATGTTGCACTGGTCATTCTGATTGGTGGCACCATTTGGCGTTACCGTACTGACCAGTTCGGATGGACTACCCGCTCGTCCCAGGTCTATGAATCGAAGCTGTTGCGCATCGCTTCGCCCCTGTTCCATTACGGTCTTGCGGCCGTTTTCCTTGGCCACGTTGGTGGTCTGGTGGTGCCTAAGGCATTCACCGACCTGGTCGTTTCGGATGACACTTACCACATTGTGGCGCTGGTCGGCGGTTCTGTTGCTGCGGTCGCAACCATTGTTGGTATGTTCGTTCTGATTGGTCGCCGTGTTTCGAACTCTCGTGTGCGTTCGGCTACCACTCGTAATGACGTTTTCATGTATGTCGTTTTGGTTCTGGTGATTCTCGCCGGTACTGCGGCTACTCTGATTTCGGCAGTGAACCCCTCGGGCGGTTTGCCTCCGGTGAATGGTCACGAGGTTCACTTCAACTACCGTGAGACCATTTCTGTGTGGTTCCGTTCGCTGTTCTACTTCCACCCTGAGGTAGCTTTGATGGTGAATATTCCCGTGGCTTTCAAGATTCACATCGTGGTGGCTATGGTTCTGTTCATCATTTGGCCCTTTACCCGCCTGGTGCACGCACTGACTGTGCCCCTGCACTACCTCTTCCGCCCCTACACCGTGTACCGCTCTCGTGGCGGCCAGCGTGTTGGTGCACGTCGAGGTTGGGATCCGGTAGGTACTCTCCCGCGTGAGCGCGCCGACCGCTAATACACATATCCATATTGCAAAAGAGGAAATATGAGCACCCCTGTTGCACCGAGCTACGACCTGAAGAATGGTCAGCTCCGTAACGTTCTGCTGGCAACGTTCATCTCGACCATTGGTTTCTGGGCATGGACCATCGTTGGCCCGCTGGCGAAGATGTACGCAAAGCAGATGCACCTGGACGCTGGTATGACCAGCCTTCTGGTTGCTATGCCGATTTTCATCGGCGCTATCGGCCGTATTCCCGTTGGTGGTCTGACTGACCGCTACGGTGGTCGTATTATGTTCACCGCTGTTCTGGCGATTAGCGCACCCCTGGTCTTCCTGGTTGGTGTTGCTGGTCAGATGAACTCGCTGCCCATGCTGCTTGTTGTGGCGTTCTTCCTGGGTATTGCGGGTACCGTGTTCGCTGTGGGTATTCCCTTCAGTTCCGCATGGTATGACGCTTCCAAGAAGGGTTTTGCGACCGGTGTGTTCGGTGCCGGCATGGTGGGTACTGCAATTTCTGCATTCGCTACCCCCCGCCTGGTGCAGGGTATTGGTTACTTCCAGACTCACGTTCTGATTGCTGTTATCTGTGCTGTAACCGCTGCTATCTCTTTCTTCTTCTTGAAGGATTCTCCGGCAACCATCGGCCGTGAGGTTACTCCGCTGATGCCGAAGATTGTTCAGGCATTCAAGGTGAAGACCACTTGGCAGCTGTGCTTCCTCTACGCTGTTGTGTTCGGTGCGTTCGTGGCATTCTCGAACTACCTGCCCACTTACCTGAGCAACATCTACAACTTCAACGCTAACGACGCTGGTATGCGTGCGGCTGGCTTCGCGGCTGCTGCCGTGATTGCTCGTCCCTTCGGTGGTGTGCTGGCTGATAAGTTCGGTCCGAAGATTATCACCCTCATCTCCCTGGGTGGTGTGGTGATCCTGGCAGTTATTACCGCGTTCCAGCCTGATGCTGAGCACGTGTATGGTGCTGTTTTCATCCTGATGGCTGCTCTTCTGGGTCTGGGCCACGGCTCGGTCTTCGGCTGGGTGGCTCGTGCGGCTGATCCGAAGAACGTTGGTGCGGTGTCCGGTGTGGTTGCTGCTGCTGGCGCTCTGGGTGGTTTCTTCCCGCCGCTGGTGATGGGTGCAACCTACAACCAGGCTGAGAACAACTACTTCATCGGTCTGATGCTGCTGGCCGTGACCGCGTTCCTCGCCTTCCTGTCGGCATTCCTCGTGCCGCACGGTGGCAAGCCTAACCACGCTAAGTAGGGTCTTCTAGTACATCCTTCTGCAGGGTGTATATGAAGTTTGCTTTGACTGAGTCCGGCTCGTTTTCTCTTCGGAGGGAACGAGCCGGACTTTGTGCTTTTCTGCTGTTTTGTCCTCTAACAGGGGTGGGCTTTGGCGGGGCAGAAGAGTTTGATGTTTGGGCATGTCGAATGTTGGTAAAGCTGGCGAAACTTTGTGGAGATGTGGGACACTTTAAAGTGTTCGACTCGTCGCAATAGCGCGACGTGACCCCTCTACGGTTTGCGCCGACCAATAGGAGAATCCTATGTCCTTTATTGATCGTCATCTCGGCCCCCGTTCCGCAGACGCAGAGCAGATGCTCGAAACCCTGGGATACTCTTCCCTGGATGCGCTGATGGACGCTGTCGTCCCCTCCCAGATTCGCCTTGACGGCGAATTGCAGCTGCCTGCTCCGCTGTCGGAGCATGAGGCTCAGGCAAAGATTGCCGGCTACGCTGCGAAGAATAAGGTTCTCGCCCAGATGATTGGTGCCGGATACTATGACGCTGTAACTCCCGCGGTTCTGCGCCGTAACATTCTGGAAAACCCCGGTTTCTACACTTCTTACACCCCGTACCAGGCTGAGATTTCTCAGGGCCGCCTGGAGGCTCTGCTGAACTTCCAGAACACCGTGATGGAGCTGACCGGCCTGGAGATTGCAAACTCCTCCCTGCTGGATGAGGCGTCCGCAGTGGCTGAAGCAGCTGTCATGATGCACCGTGCAAACCGCAAGGTGAAGAACGGCTTCTTCGCTATTGACTCCCGTTGCCTGCCTCAGGTTATTTCGGTGACTCGTGGACGTGCAGAGATGCTCGGCATTCCTTTCGTGATTACTGATTTCTCTGAGGGTCTGCCCGAGGGTGACCTGTACGGTGTCATCCTGGCGTACCCCGGCAATGAAGGCGATATCCGCGATATTGAGCCGTTGATTAAGGCTGCTAAGGAGCGTAACGCTCTGGTTACCGTTGCTGCTGACCTGCTGGCTCTGACCCTGCTGAAGTCCCCTGGTGAGCTGGGCGCTGATATCGCTGTGGGTAATACTCAGCGTTTCGGTCTGCCTTTCTTCTTCGGTGGCCCCCACGCTGCGTACATGGCTGTTCACAAGGGTATGGAGCGTACCATGCCTGGCCGTCTGGTGGGTGTTTCTAAGGACTCTGCCGGTAAGCCTGCTTACCGTCTGGCTCTGCAGACTCGTGAGCAGCACATCCGCCGTGAGAAGGCTACTTCCAATATTTGTACTGCTCAGGCTCTGCTGGCGATTGTTGCTGGCGCTTACGCGATGTACCACGGTCCTGAGGGCCTGCGCGCTATCGCGAACCGCCTGCACACCAACGCCGCTCGTGTTGCTACCGCGCTGAAGGCTGCGGGCTACGGTATCGCCCACGATACTTTCTTCGACACCGTTGTGGTGGAGGCTGCTGGCCGTGCTGACGAGCTGGTTGCGAAGGCTCTGGAAGCTGGCGTGAACATCCGCCGCTTCGACGAGAACCGTGTTGGTATTTCCGTGGGTGAGTCTCATGGTGAGGAGCTGCTCAAGGGCCTGGTTGAGGCTCTGGGCGGCACCCTGGGTGAGGCAGATGCACAGTACGATCTGCCCGCTGAGCTGCTGCGTACCGATGAGTACATGCAGCACCCGATTTTCCACAAGTACCGCTCCGAGACCGAGATGATGCGCTACCTGCGTCACCTCGCTGATAAGGACCTGGCACTTGACCGCACCATGATTCCGCTGGGTTCGTGCACCATGAAGCTGAACGCGGCCGCTGAGATGGAGCCCATCTCCTGGCCTGAGTTCGCGAACATCCACCCGCTGGTCCCGGAGGACCAGGCAGAGGGCTGGCACGAGCTGATTAAGGATTTGAGCGAGTGGCTGGTTGCTATTACCGGTTACGATGCTATCTCGCTGCAGCCGAACTCGGGTGCGACCGGTGAGTACGCTGGTCTGCGCGCTATCCGTTCCTTCCATGAGGCTAACGGTGACCACGAGCGCGATACCGTCCTGATTCCGCTGTCTGCTCACGGCACCAACGCGGCATCTGCTGCTCTGGCTGGTCTGAAGGTTGCCGGTGTGGCAACTGCGGCTGACGGTTCGATTGATGTTGACGACCTGAAGGCAAAGATTGAGAAGTACGGCCCCAAGGTTGCCGGCATCATGATTACCTACCCTTCCACTCACGGTGTGTTTGAGGAGCAGGTTGCTGAGGTTTGCCAGCTGGTTCACGAGGCTGGCGGCCAGGTGTACCTGGATGGCGCGAACCTGAACGCTCAGATGGGCTTCGCTCAGCCCGGTAAGTTCGGCGGCGACGTTTCGCACCTGAACCTGCACAAGACCTTCTCCATTCCTCACGGTGGTGGCGGCCCCGGTGTTGGCCCGCTGGCTGTTCGTGAGCACCTGGCGAAGTTCCTGCCCGGCGACGCATACCGCGCTGATGCTGAAGGTAAGCTCCCCAACGATGCTGCACTGCCGATTTCTCAGGCGTTCTTCGGTTCTGCCGGTGTTCTGCCGATTAGCTGGATGTACATTGCGATGACTGGTGCTCAGGGTCTGAAGGACTCTTCGCAGTACGCGGTGCTGAACGCTAACTACATTGCGAAGAAGCTCAACGACAAGTACCCGGTGCTGTACACCGGCCCCGGCGGTCTGGTCGCTCACGAGTGCATCCTGGACCTGCGTCAGCTGACCGATCAGTCTCACGTGACTGCTGAGGACGTCTGCAAGCGTCTGATGGACTTCGGCTTCCACGCTCCGACTCTGGCGTTCCCGGTTCCGGGCACCCTGATGGTTGAGCCGACTGAGTCTGAGTCGAAGGAAGAGCTGGACCGCTTCATTGAGGCAATGGAGACCATCTACGACGAGATTATCGAGGTGGCTGAGGGCAAGGTCGCTGTGGATGATTCGGTTCTGCGCAACGCACCGCACACCGTTGATGTGGTGAGCGCTGATGAGTGGGATCGCCCCTACAGCCGTACTCAGGCAGCTTTCCCTGTCCCGAGCCTGCGCGCTAACAAGTACTTCACCTCGGTGGGTCGTATTGATGGCGCTGGCGGTGACCGTAACTTCGTGTGCGAATGCCCCCCGATGGAGGCTTTCGACCTGGAAGCATAAGGAGCCTGTAACGCTCCTGGGTAGGCTGTAGCGGTCTACCTGCCTCACCCGTCCTCAGGTTTCTGGGGGCGGGTGGGGGTCGCCTCCGCAGCGTATCTCGTGTCTGTGGGGGTGAACTA
Source organism: Rothia sp. HMSC066G02 (assembly GCF_001813145.1). Classification (NCBI taxonomy): domain Bacteria; kingdom Bacillati; phylum Actinomycetota; class Actinomycetes; order Micrococcales; family Micrococcaceae; genus Rothia; species Rothia sp. HMSC066G02. The sequence continues at coordinate 173,750 of NZ_KV811583.1, forward strand.
AATCTACGACGATTGAACGATAACAGCACAAGGCTGTGCGTGAGGAGAACCTAATGTCCCCCAAGAAGACCTCCCTGTACCCGGTTCACGAGAAGCTGGGCGCTTCTTTCACCGACTTTGGTGGCTGGGATATGCCCCTGAAGTATGCTAACGACGTTGCTGAGCACGAGGCTGTCCGTACTCGTGCCGGTATTTTCGACCTGTCTCACATGGGTGAGTTCCGTGTGACCGGCCCGGATGCGGGTGCGTTCCTGGATTACGCTCTGGTGTCGAACATGTCCATCCTGAAGGTTGGTAAGGCGAAGTACTCGATCCTGGTCAACGATAAGGGCGGCGTGATTGACGACCTGATTACTTACCGTCTGGGCGATGAGGAATTCATGGTCGTTCCGAACGCTTCGAACATTGACACTGACTTCGCGGCGATGAGCGAGCGCCTGGGCGATTTTAACGTTGAGTTTGTGAATGAGTCGGATCAGACTTCTCTGGTGGCTGTTCAGGGTCCTCGTGCTGAGGAGATTCTGCTGGCTGCTGGCGTGTCTGATGAAGAGGCTGTCCGTGAGCTGAAGTACTACGCTTCGGTACCGCTGACTGTTGCCGGCGTTGATGTTTTGCTGGCTCGTACCGGTTACACCGGTGAGGATGGCTTCGAGCTGTTCGTTCCGAATGAGAACGCTGTTGAGCTGTGGGATAAGCTGGCTGCTGCCGGTGAGCCTTTCGGTATGATTCCTGCCGGTCTGGCTTCTCGTGACTCCCTGCGTCTTGAAGCTGGTATGCCGCTGTACGGTAACGAGCTGGGTCTTGAGATTACTCCGTTTGAGTCCGGTTTGGGTCGCCTGGTTGAGATTGCTCTGGAGAAGAAGGCTGCTAACTTTGTGGGTCGTGAGGCTCTGACTGAGTTGGCTAAGAGTGAATCGAAGCGTATCCTGGTTGGTCTGAAGGCTCAGGCGAAGCGTCCTGCTCGTGCCGGTTCTAAGCTGGTGGATGCTGAAGGTAATGAGATTGGTGAGGTTACCTCCGGTATTCCTTCCCCGACTTTGGGCTTCCCGATTGCTATGGCGCTGGTGAACCGTGAGTTCTCTGAGGTTGGCTCTACTGTGGATGTTGATATCCGCGGTAAGCGTGCTCCGTTTGATGTTGTGGCTCTGCCGTTCTACAAGCGTGAGAAGTAAGAGTTTTTCTGCAGATAATCTGTAGGGTAGAGGCGTCGTGTCCCGTGTGGGCACGGCGCCTTTTCTGCGCCGTGAGGTGGGCGTTGAATAGCGAGGGAGGGCGTGAGGTGTTCTGAACCTTAGTTTGTGATGGTTCTGAAGTGCGTTAGGATTAGAGCGGCCAGTCAAGGGTGATTGTCCGCACTTATAGACCGCAGATTGATGTGTGGTTCCTCCATTCAGGGGCGCGTATCTTTTGGTGCGGTGCACAGACATTATTTATTTGAAGGACAGAATGTGGCTATTAACCAGAGCGCGCCCAGCAGCGCCCAGAAGAAGGCAGAGGCTCTGCCGTATGACATCAGTGTTTTTGAGATGTTCAGCGTTGGTGTGGGCCCTTCGAGTTCGCATACGGTGGGGCCGATGCGCGCTTCGAACCGTTTTGTGGCGGAGCTGATTGATGAGGGTCTGCTGGACCGTGTGACGGGTGTGCATGTTGATTTGTATGGTTCGTTGGCGGCTACGGGTGCTGGTCACGGTACGATGAGTGCTGCGTTGAAGGGCCTGTGTGGTTTTGTTCCGGAGACTATCAATATCGCTGATTCTGAGGCGATGATTGAGCGCAATAGCGTGGATGGTACTTTGCCGCTTGCTGGTTACCCGTCCTCTGCGTACGGTGTGACTGCGCCAGGCGGTGAGGAGCAGAAGGTGTACGGCCCGGTGGTGAAGTACCGTGAGCTGGATATGACTCTGCGCCCTCTGACGGTTCTTCCGCGCCATACGAACGGCATGAAGATCGCGGCGTTTGCCGGTGAGCAGCTGCTGTTGGAGCGTACCTACTATTCCATTGGTGGCGGTTTCATTGTTGAGGGTGATGAGGAGGCGACCGGTGGTGCGTCGCTGATGAACCCTCCGTATCCGTTCGGTTCGGCTACTGAGCTGCTGGAGATGGCGAATGAGGCTGGGTTGTCGATTGCGCAGTTGAAGATGGCGAATGAGTGTTCTCTGCGTTCTGAGCAGGAGGTCCGTGATGGCATCTTGCATATCTACCGTGTGATGAAGGAGTGCATTGGCTCTTCCCTGGCACGTGTGGGTTATTTGCCGGGCCCGCTGAAGGTGCGTTGCCGCGCGGGTGCGTGGCATCGCGATTTGATGGTGGAGGATCCTTCGAAGTCTCCTGAGTTCGCTATTGACTGGGTGAATCTGATTGCTTTGGCGGTCAATGAGGAGAACGCTTTTGGCGGTCGCGTGGTGACTGCTCCGACGAATGGTGCTGCGGGTATTATTCCGGCGGTGTTGCATTATGCGATGAACTACACGCAGGGTATTCGCCATTGCGGTCAGGCTGCTCGTGATCAGGCGGTTGTTGATTTCTTCTTGGCGTCTTCTGCTGTAGGCGTGCTGTATAAGAAGCGCGCGTCGATTTCTGGTGCTGAGGTTGGTTGCCAGGGCGAGGTGGGTAGTGCCTCATCGATGGCTGCTGCCGGTTTGGCGCAGGTGATGGGTGGTACTCCTGAGCAGGTTGAGAATGCTGCTGAGATTGCGATGGAGCACAACTTGGGTCTGACCTGTGACCCGGTGGGTGGTTTGGTGCAGATTCCGTGTATTGAGCGTAATGCAATGGCGGCGTCGAATGCTGTGACGGCTGCTCGTATGGCGTTGCGTGGTGATGGTACGCACCGTGTGTCGTTGGATCAGGTGATTGAGACGATGCGTCAGACCGGTTTGGATATGTCTCACCGCTATAAGGAGACGTCTATGGGCGGTTTGGCTGTGAATGTGGTGGAATGCTAGGTGCATGCCGTGGCAGGTTTGCACTCCTGATGTGGGTGTGGTAGACAGAAAGGCTTTCTTCCTGTATTGTTAGTATTTACGCTTTCCCTAACCTTTGTGCCTTCATATAGCGGTGGGCACGGGCTGAAGGTGACGTTTTTCCGTCCGACTCTATAGCTTCGAGCACCGTTTTATTCGGGGGCTGAGGTTGTCGTGTCGCCGGTAATGTCGCCGGGAGGCTGATTGCTAACAGACATGTCTGTGGAAGGATCCCCATTTTGGTCGCTTCGAGCACCTCGAATCATGACGCCGCTAACGGCGCGGAGAACGTCTCCCGCCGAATTTCATTCGCGAAGATTAACGAACCGCTGAAGGTTCCCAACCTGCTTGCTATCCAGACCGATAGCTTCGACCGCCTCGTGGGTAACGAGCGCTGGGCGGAGCGTCTGGAAAAGGCGCAGGCTGCAGGTGACAATTCTGTCCCCGCCCAGTCCGGTCTGGCTGAGATTTTTGAAGAAATCTCCCCGATCCGTGACTTCCAGGAGACTATGCAGCTCTCCTTCTCTGAGCCTGAGTTTGCTGACCCCAAGTACTCTGTTGAGGAGTGCAAGGACCGCGACGCAACCTACTCGGCTCCGCTGTACATTAAGGCTGAATTCATGAACCTCGCTACTGGCGAGGTCAAGCAGCAGACCCTGTTCATGGGTGACTTCCCCCTGATGACCGAGGCCGGTACCTTCGTTATTAACGGTACTGAGCGTGTGGTCGTTTCTCAGCTGGTGCGTTCCCCCGGTGCTTACTTCGAGAAGGCTCCCGACCGTACCTCCGATAAGGACATTTACTCTGCCCGCGTGATTCCTTCCCGCGGTGCATGGTTTGAGCTTGAGATTGATAAGCGCGACCAGGTGGGCGTGCGTCTGGACCGTAAGCGTAAGCAGTCTGTGACTGTTCTGCTGAAGGCTCTGGGCTGGACCGAGTCCAAGATTCTGGCTGAGTTCGGTCAGTACGACTCCATCCGCGCAACCCTGGAGAAGGACTCCGTTAAGGACCGCGACGAGGCTCTGCTGGATATCTACCGCAAGCTGCGTCCGGGCGAACCCCCGACGGTTGAAGCTGCCCAGGCTCTGCTGGACAACATGTACTTCACCCCGCGCCGCTACGACCTGGCGAAGGTTGGTCGTTACAAGCTGAACCGTAAGCTCGGCGTGGACGTTCCCATGGATTCCCCCGAGGCTTCCGTTCTGAGCCAGGACGACATCGCCCAGATGATTCGTTACCTCTGCGCTCTACACGCAGGCGAGACCACCATCCCCGGTGTTCGTGACGGCGAGGAAATCTCCCTCAAGATTGATATCGACGATATTGACCACTTCGGCAACCGTCGTATCCGCACCGTGGGCGAGCTGATTGAGAACCAGATCCGTACCGGTCTGTCCCGTATGGAGCGTGTGGTTCGCGAGCGCATGACCACCCAGGATGTGGACGCTATCACCCCGCAGTCCTTGGTGAACATCCGCCCCGTCGTGGCAGCTATCAAGGAGTTCTTCGGTACTTCTCAGCTGTCGCAGTTCATGGACCAGAACAACCCGCTGGCAGGTCTGACCCACAAGCGTCGTCTGTCCGCACTGGGTCCGGGCGGTCTGTCCCGTGACCGTGCAGGCATGGAAGTTCGAGACGTCCACCCCTCGCACTACGGTCGTATGTGCCCCATTGAAACCCCTGAAGGCCCGAACATTGGTCTGATTGGTTCGCTGGCGACCTACGGTCGCATCAACTCCTTCGGTTTCATTGAGACCCCCTACCGCGTGGTGACTGACGGCCGCGTGACCGATGAGGTCCGCTACCTGACCGCTGACGACGAGAAGTCTGTTGTTATCGCACAGGCAAACGCACCGCTGAACGCTGACCGCACCTTCGCTGAAAACGAGGTTCTCTGCCGTGCGGGCGATGGTTCTGGCGAAGCTGTTCTGGTTGCTCCCGGCGCCGTTCAGTACATGGACGTCTCCCCGCGCCAGATGGTGTCTGTTGCTACCGCTCTGATTCCTTACCTGGAGCACGACGACGCTAACCGAGCACTGATGGGTGCTAACATGCAGCGTCAGGCTGTGCCCCTGCTGGAGTCTGAGGCTCCCGTGGTTGGTACCGGTATGGAGAAGTACGCAGCACTGGACTCCGGTGACTCCGTGCTCGCGAAGAAGCCCGGTGTGGTTTCCTCCGTGGACGCTAAGACCGTTATCGTCCGTAACGACGACGGCTCTGTCTCCACCTACCCGATCATGAAGTTCTCCCGCTCGAACCCGGGTAACTGCTACAACCAGCGCGTTGTGGTGAAGGAAGGCCAGCGCGTCGAATACCGCGACGTTATTGCTGATGGCCCCTCCACCGACGGCGGCGAGCTGGCACTGGGTAAGAACCTGCTCGTGGCATACATGCCGTGGGAAGGCCTGAACTACGAGGATGCGATCATCCTCTCCCAGCGCATGGTTTCTGAGGACGTGCTGACCTCGATTCACATTGAGGAGCACGAGATTGACGCCCGCGACACCAAGCTGGGCCCCGAGGAGATTACCCGCGACATTCCGAACGTGTCCGAGGATGTTCTCTCGGCTCTGGACGAGCGCGGCATCATCCACATCGGTGCTGAGGTTGAGGCTGGCGACATCCTGGTTGGTAAGGTCACCCCCAAGGGCGAGACCGAGCTGACCCCCGAGGAGCGCCTGCTGCGCGCAATCTTCGGTGAGAAGTCTCGCGAGGTTCGCGACACCTCCCTGAAGGTTCCTCACGGTGAGTCCGGTACCGTCATCGGTATCCGCATCTTCGACCGCGAGAGCAACGATGAGGACGATCTGCCCCCGGGCGTGAACCAGCTGGTCCGCGTGTACGTGGCTCAGAAGCGTAAGATTACCGACGGCGACAAGCTCGCAGGCCGCCACGGTAACAAGGGTGTTATTTCCAAGATCCTGCCGATCGAGGATATGCCCTTCCTGGAAGACGGTACCCCCGTGGACGTTATCCTGAACCCGCTGGGTGTGCCCGGTCGTATGAACATTGGTCAGGTTCTGGAAGTCCACACCGGTTGGCTGGCTAAGCAGGGTTGGAAGATTGAGGGCGAGCCCGAATGGCTCAAGCACATGCCGAACTTCCCGAAGGAATCCGGCCCGACCCGCCTGGCAACCCCGGTGTTCGACGGTGCCCACGAGGACGAACTGTTCGACCTCATGGATCACTCGAACCCGAACCGCGATGGCGACCGTCTGATCAACCGTTCCGGTAAGGCACGTCTGATTGACGGCCGTTCCGGTGAGCCGTTCCCGGACCCGATTTCGGTTGGTTACCAGTACATCCTGAAGCTGCACCACCTGGTGGATGACAAGATTCACGCTCGTTCCACCGGTCCGTACTCGATGATTACCCAGCAGCCCCTGGGTGGTAAGGCGCAGTTCGGTGGTCAGCGCTTCGGTGAGATGGAAGTGTGGGCGCTGGAGGCATACGGCGCCGCATACACCCTGCAGGAAATCCTGACCGTCAAGTCCGATGACGTGGCGGGCCGTGTGAAGGTTTACGAGGCTATCGTGAAGGGCGAGAACATCCCTGAGCCGGGTATCCCCGAATCCTTCAAGGTTCTTATCAAGGAAATGCAGTCTCTGTGCCTGAACGTCGAGGTGCTCTCCACCGACGGCAAGATTATTGAGATGAGCGACTCGGAGGAAGAAGGCTTCCGGGCAGCAGAAGATATGGGCGTGAGCCTGACCCACGACGAGCCTAGCTCCGTCGACGAGGCATAAGCACCGCCTCCTTCTAGGGTGGGGAACCCCGCATGCGCTCGCGTGCGTTGTGGGGTTCCCGCCCGCTAACCCAAGTCTTCAGAAACTTACAGAAAGAGATTAGGACCGATATGTCCAACGAATCTTCGCTTGGTTTGATGCGAATTGGCCTCGCCACCGCCGACGACATCCGTCGTTGGTCCTTTGGTGAGGTTAAGAAGCCCGAGACCATCAACTACCGTACCCTGAAGCCCGAGAAGGACGGCCTCTTCGACGAGCGTATCTTCGGCCCCACCAAGGACTGGGAGTGCTACTGCGGTAAGTACAAGCGCGTGCGCTTCAAGGGCATTGTGTGTGAGCGCTGTGGTGTTGAGGTGACCCGCTCTAAGGTACGTCGTGAGCGTATGGGTCACATTGAGCTGGCTGCTCCTGTTACCCACATTTGGTACTTCAAGGGTGTTCCTTCCCGCCTGGGTTACCTGCTGGATCTGGCTCCGAAGGACCTGGAGAAGGTCATTTACTTCGCTGCGTACATGATCACTAAGGTTGACGAGGAAGCTCGTCACGAGGATCTGCCGATGCTGCAGGCTGCTCACGACCGTGAGAAGCAGGAGCTTGAGGCTGCTCTGAACGCTGACGTGAACGCTATCAGCCGTGAGGTTGAGGCGGAGCTGGCTCGTATTGAGGCAGAAGGCGGCAAGGCTGCTGAGAAGCGTAAGCTGCGTGATAACGCTGAGCGTCAGCTCGCGTCGGTACGTAAGCGTTACGAGCGTGAGGCTGAGCACCTGGATCGTGTGTGGGATCGCTTCAAGAACCTGAAGGTCGCTGACCTTGAGGGTGACGAGGCGCTGTACCGTTCCATGATTGATAAGTACGGCCTGTACTTTGAGGGCGCGATGGGCGCAGAGGCTATTAAGAAGCGTCTGGAGTCCTTCGACCTGGAGGCTGAGGCTGAGGCTCTCAAGGAGATTATTCAGACCGGTAAGGGCCAGAAGAAGACCCGCGCCCTGAAGCGCCTGAAGGTTGTTAACGCCTTCTTGACCACTAACAACTCTCCGCTGGGTATGGTCCTGGATGTCGTTCCGGTTATTCCGCCGGAACTGCGCCCGATGGTTCAGCTGGACGGTGGCCGCTTCGCGACCTCCGACCTGAACGACCTGTACCGTCGTGTGATTAACCGTAACAACCGTTTGAAGCGTCTGCTGGAGCTGGGTGCTCCCGAGATTATCGTGAACAACGAGAAGCGTATGCTGCAGGAAGCTGTGGACTCGCTCTTCGATAACGGTCGTCGCGGTCGCCCGGTGACCGGCCCCGGTAACCGCCCCCTGAAGTCTCTGTCTGACATGCTGAAGGGTAAGCAGGGTCGTTTCCGTCAGAACCTGCTCGGTAAGCGTGTTGACTACTCGGGTCGTTCCGTGATTGTGGTTGGTCCTCAGCTGCAGATGCACCAGTGTGGTCTGCCCAAGCAGATGGCGCTGGAGCTGTTCAAGCCCTTCGTTATGAAGCGTCTGGTGGAGCTGAGCCACGCTCAGAACATTAAGAGCGCTAAGCGTATGGTTGAGCGTTTCCGCCCGCAGGTTTGGGACGTTCTGGAAGAGGTTATTGCTGAGCACCCGGTTCTGCTGAACCGTGCACCTACCCTGCACCGCCTCGGTATTCAGGCGTTTGAGCCGAAGCTGGTTGAGGGTAAGGCTATTCAGCTGCACCCGCTGGTTTGCTCCGCGTTCAACGCTGACTTCGATGGTGACCAGATGGCAGTTCATCTGCCGCTGTCTCCTGAGGCTCAGGCTGAGGCTCGTATCCTCATGCTGTCCTCGAACAACATCCTGAAGCCGTCGGATGGCCGCCCTGTGGCTGTTCCTTCGCAGGATATGATTATTGGTCTGTACCACCTGACTACTCCTCGCGATGGTCAGAAGAACGAGGGTCATGCATTCTCCTCGGTGTCTGAGGCTCTGATGGCGATGGATCGTCATGAGATTGAGCTGTACACCAAGGTGAAGATTCGCCTTGATGGTGACCAGTTTGTTGCTCCCGAGGATTGGGAAGCACCGGAGGGTTACCAGCCCGGCGATTCTGTGCTGCTGGACTGCACTGTTGGTCAGGTTCTGTTCAACCAGGCTCTGCCGAAGGATTACCCCTGGTTCTCTGGCGTGGCAGATAAGAAGGGTCTGGGTAGCCTGATTAATGATCTGGCTGAGCGTTACCCGATGGATGTTGTGGCTCGTGCCCTGGATAACCTGAAGAACTCCGGTTTCTACTGGGCTTCTCGTTCGGGCGTGACCGTGGCTGTTTCCGATATTGCTACTCCTTCTGAGAAGCCGGCAATTATGGAGCGCTACGAGAAGCAGGCTGCTGCAATTGAGGACGACTTCGAGATTGGTACCATCGATGACGAAGAGCGTCGTCAGGAGCTGATTAAGGTTTGGACCGAGGCTACCGACGTGGTTGCAGAGGCTATGCGTGAGAACTTGAGCTCTCACGGTGGTCTGAACACCATTTACCGTATGGTGACCTCCGGTGCACGTGGTAACTGGATGCAGGTCCGTCAGATTGCGGGTATCCGTGGTCTGGTGTCGAACCCGAAGGGCGAGATTATGCCTCGCCCGATTAAGTCCTCGTACCGTGAGGGCCTGTCGGTTCTGGAGTACTTCATCGCGACCCACGGTGCACGTAAGGGTCTGGCTGATACCGCGCTGCGTACCGCTAACTCGGGTTACCTGACTCGTCGTCTGGTGGACGTTTCGCAGGACGTTATCGTTCGCGAGCACGACTGTGGCACTCGCCGCGGTTTGGTTCTGCCTCTGATTGATGAGGATGGCGGTCTGCACCAGGATGTTGAGACTTCGATTCACGGTCGTACCCTTGCGGTTGACGTGAAGGACGAGGCTGGCAACGTTCTGGCTGCTGCTGGTTCCGATGTCTCTGATGAGCTCATTGAGAAGCTCTTCAAGGCAGGTGTGAAGGATGTTCGCGTCCGTTCGGTTCTGACCTGTGAGTCCGCTATTGGTGTGTGTGCACTGTGCTACGGTCGTTCGATGGCTTCGAACGTGCTGGTGGACATTGGTGAGGCTGTTGGTATTATTGCGGCTCAGTCGATTGGTGAGCCCGGTACCCAGCTGACCATGCGTACCTTCCACACCGGTGGTGTGGCTTCGGCTGACGATATTACTCAGGGTCTGCCCCGTATTCAGGAGCTGTTCGAGGCTCGTACCCCCAAGGGTGTTGCCCCGATTTCTGAGGTGTCTGGTCGCGTGACCATTGAGGATACTGAGAAGTCCTACAAGATTGTGGTGACCCCGGACGATGGTTCCGAGCCCCAGTCCTACACTGTTCTGCGTCGTGCAGCTTCTAAGCTGCAGAACGGCGATCACGTTCAGGTTGGCGATCAGCTGGCTACCGGTTCTGTTGATCCGAAGGAGGTTCTGCGTATTCGTGGTCCTCGTGAGGCTCAGAAGCACCTGGTGAGCGAGGTTCAGGGCGTGTACAAGTCGCAGGGTGTGGAAATCCACGACAAGCACGTTGAGGTTATTGTTCGCCAGATGCTGCGTCGCGTGACCGTGATTGAGTCCGGTGATACCGATCTGCTGCCTGGTGAGCTGGTTGATAACATTGCTTTCCAGACTGCTAACCGCAAGGCACTGGCTGAGGGTAAGAAGCCCGCAGCTGGCCGTCCGGAAATGATGGGTATTACCAAGGCTTCGCTGGCTACCGAGTCCTGGCTGTCGGCGGCCTCCTTCCAGGAGACCACCCGCGTCCTGACTCAGGCAGCTATGGAGGCGAAGACTGACCCGCTGCTCGGCCTGAAGGAGAACGTGATCATCGGTAAGCTGGTTCCCGCCGGTACCGGTCTGGCACGTTACAACGATATTGAGGTTGAGCCCAGCGCCCAGGCTACTGCTGAGCGTATGCAGGCTCTGGACACTTTTGGTGGTTACCCGAGCGCATTCCAGATGGATAACGAGGTGTACACTTACGGCAACGGCGGCTTTATGGCTGTTTCGCTGGATGAGTACGGTCGTGGTCTGGACTAAGGCTTCTGCCGTGAGGGGCAGGTTGGAGGTTTAGAGACCCGGCTTGGTCCTTGATAAAGAACGCGGATATTCGAGTTTGTCTCGGGTATCCGCGTTCTTTGTTGTTTAACGAATAGGTGGGGGAGAGGCGACTTTCTTTTAACCGGTACTTTAATATTCTTTATCCTTCAGGGGAAGGTTGCATATTTTTTGCCTAGTGGACGGATTTATTTATGAAAAAATTATTGGAGTGCATGATTTTTCAAACTGGGAAAATTTCTTGAATGGGCAAGAAATTAGATGGCGGTCAAATATTGTGAGACCCCTTGTAATTCGCCCTAATAATGCCATATATAGAATACTTGCTCGTTTTTCTTTGGGTTATATAAAGAATAAATATTCTATATTTGAATAATGCTAATTCAACTTGGAAAGCCCTTTGACTAGGTTCTATTCTTGAAAGCATGCATATCACTCCATTCTCTTCCGGACGGGTGACGAATCAGGGTACCCGACTGTCTTCCGGAGCATCTCGACCTCAGATGTCTGAACAGAATTCCTCCTTGTCTGCAGGGGAGCAAAAGCGCTCCTCTGTTTTTTCGCGTTTTAAGGCACCCACCCACTCTCTTGCTCGCATTGGTGCAGCATGCCTTATTGCGGCTTCCGCAGTTCTTCCTGCCGGTCAGGTTGCGACCGCAGCCCCTGCTTCTCAGAGCTCTAGCGCCACCCCCTACCTGGTGGGTGCGGGTGCGGCGGATATTACCGGTGAGCCCGGTGAAGTCGGCTTCATGGGCTATGGTGACTCTTCCCAGAAGGGTAGCGGTGTGCATACTCGCCAGTATGCTCGTGCTTTTATTGCGGTGGATCGCGCCTCGGGTAAGCGCAACCTCATCGTTGTTCTGGACTCTCTGACCGGTTGGCAGTCTCTGCGTGATGAACTGGTGAAGCGCATCCGTGCAGAGTTTGGCTCCGCGTACGACGAGTCGAACATTATGATTACCGCGACCCACACTCATGCGACTCCGGGTGGCATTACGCACCAGAGCCTGTACAACATTACGACTCTGGGTTTCCATCAGGACACCTTCAATGCCCAGGTGGACGGTTCGCTGAAGGCAATCCGCCAGGCGACCAAGGATCTGGCACCGGGTAACCTGACGATTTCGTCTTCGAAGCTGACCGGTGTTGGTGCTAACCGTTCCCGCGAGGCGTTTAATCTGGATTCTCCCCAGTTGCGTTCTAAGTTGCCCGGCGGTACCGATCCGACCAATATGACTCTGCGTCTGGAGCGCAACGGTAAGACTCGTGCGGTGTTGAACTGGTATGCGATTCACCCGACTTCTTTGACCTCGAAGAATACTCTGATTTCGAGTGATAACAAGGGTTATGCGGAGTATCTGCTGGAGACTCAGGATCATGGTGTTGATCGCAATGTTCCCGGTAGCGGTGATGGTTTCGTTGCGGCGTTTGCAAATGCTAATGCTGGTGATGTTTCCCCGAATACTTGGTTGAGGCCTGGTCAGGGTCCCACTAATGACCAGTTCAAGAATGTGAAGATTCAGGGTGAGAAGCAGGCTAATGCTGTGCGTTCTCAGCTCAAGAGCGCGGGTACTCCGGTGGGTAAGGGTCTGGATTCGCGTATTTCGTACTTCAATTTCTCGGGTATGAACGTGGATGCCAAGTACACCGGTAGCGGCCATAATGAGCGCACCTGCCAGGGCTTCCTGGGTACTCCGTTTGGTGCCGGTTCCACTGAGGACGGCGGTGGTGGTTGGGCTGTTTATAAGGAAGGCTCTGGTCGCCCCTCTATTCTGGGTACTTTGGTGTTCACTCCGAGCGCCGCGCAGGCGCGTTGCCAGCAGCCGAAGGGTATTCTCTTCTCTGCAAAAAATGGAACGATCATTCAGGAAAAGTATCCGGTGCAGATTATGCGCTTCGGTGACTACTACCTGCTGGGTATGCCCGGTGAGTTCACCGGTGCGGTAGGTGTGCAATACCGCCAGGATGCTGCCAAGCTTTTCGGTGTTCCCGAATCGCATATTATTCTGCAGGGCTACACCAACGCCTACGACCACTACGTGACGACTCCTGAGGAGTATGACTCTCAGCAGTATGAAGGTGGTGCGACCCTCTTCGGTCGTTACACCTCCAGTGCGTTCCGTCAGACCATTAATGTTGTTGGAACTTCGCTGAAGAACGGCACTCCACTGGGTATTGGCGACCGTCCGAATGATCGTCGCCCGGTAGCCAGCCTGCAGGGTAAGGTCGTCTACGATACCCCCATGTTTGGTATGCGTTACGGCCAGGTCACTCAGCAGCCTCAGGACGCTATTGCCGGCCGCGAAGAGGTAACGGCTCGTTTTGCTGGTGCTCACCCCAATAACAACATGCATCACGATGGTAGCTACTTCGTGATTGAGCGTCGTGTGGGTAATACCTGGAGGTACTACACCGGGGATAACAACCCGGATACCTTCTTTGAATGGAAGCGCATTGGCGTTTCGGCGTCTCAGGTGACGGTTCGCTGGAAGGTGCCGGCTAATACTCCTAAGGGGCAGTACCGCATCCGCTACTACGGCAATGCTAAGAAGAATTCGAAGACTATCACCCCGTTTGAGGGTCAGACTCGAGTCTTCCAGGTGGCGTAGTCTCTTCCAGGTGGCCTAGCCCAGTAGCTACTGTGGCAGACCAATAACTGAATATTCTCTTGCGGGATTGCGGGAGGCGGGTGTAGATATGCGCTCGCCTCCCGTATCTGTTGGGGTCGCCAAGAATCATTGAGAGGTTCTTGGCGGCCTTCTGCTTTAAATTGCGTCAAAGAGGCAAAAGAAACAGAGGTGGTGGAGGAGGCCGCGGGGGAGCGGTAAATCCCAAAGATGTAATTAAGTGAGGTAAATCATCAGTTTTTACCCTTAGATGGGGGCTTAAAAGCAAAGAATCCCTGCTCTGGCGCTAGATTAAGCGGGATTTAACCTGTATAGTCTTATCCGAAGTACTTGAGCTCGGTGCACAAGGATCCACCCCCGGTGGGTTTACGCGGGATATTTCCCGAGGGCACGGGCATGATGAATCAATGGCAGTATGGATACCGTCCTTTGGCGTTGCTTTTTGCTGACGCCTAAATGCCATTTTTAAGCGTGCCCAAAAACTTTTTCACCTCTGATGGTGGGGAATTTTAGCCTTGAGAACTCGCCGAGATGTCGAGGAACCTATAGAAACCAACCGGATATGCATCCGAGCGTTTCTGATAACCGAGAGCACCCATCCAACGTGATGGGGGCCAGTAAGTTTATACGGGATTTTCTAACGAAGAACCCGATCAAGCAACGGAGAAAACGTGCCTACTATTCAGCAGCTGGTCCGTAAGGGCCGGACTCCCAAGGTCGTTAAGACCAAGGCGCCCGCACTGAAGGGCAACCCCATGAAGCGTGGCGTGTGCACCCGTGTGTACACCACCACCCCGAAGAAGCCGAACTCGGCACTGCGTAAGGTCGCTCGTGTCAAGCTCAACGGCGGCGTCGAGGTTACCGCATACATCCCCGGTGAGGGTCACAACCTGCAGGAGCACTCGATCGTGCTCGTTCGCGGTGGTCGTGTGAAGGACCTCCCCGGTGTTCGCTACAAGATCGTTCGTGGCGCTCTGGATACCCAGGGTGTTAAGGGTCGCGGCCAGGCTCGCTCCCGCTACGGCGCTAAGAAGGAGAAGAAGTAATGCCTCGTAAGGGTCCCGCTCCCAAGCGTCCCCTCGTAAACGATCCTGTTTACGGTTCTGCTCTGGTCACTCAGCTGATCAACAAGGTTCTGCTGGATGGCAAGAAGTCCGTCGCAGAGCGCATCGTCTACGGTGCCCTCGAGGGCGTCGAGAAGAAGACCGGTTCTGACCCGGTCGCAACCCTGAAGAAGGCTATGGACAACATTAAGCCTTCTCTCGAGGTTCGCTCCCGCCGCGTTGGCGGTGCAACCTACCAGGTTCCGGTTGAGGTTCGCCCCGGCCGTTCCACCGCTCTGGCTCTCCGCTGGCTCGTTGGCTTCTCCAAGCAGCGCCGCGAGAAGACCATGACTGAGCGTCTGATGAACGAGATCCTGGATGCATCCAATGGTCTCGGTGCCGCTGTGAAGCGTCGCGAGGACACTCACAAGATGGCCGAGTCCAACAAGGCCTTCGCACACTACCGCTGGTAATTCTCCGTTTAGAGCCTGCCGAGTCGATTCGAGTCGGCAGGCTTTCGGAGTATCTCATTTAGGGAGAATAACGTGGCACTTGACGTGTTCACCGACCTTAACAAGGTCCGCAACATCGGTATTATGGCGCACATCGACGCCGGTAAGACCACCACCACTGAGCGCATTCTGTTCTACACCGGTATTAACCACAAGATCGGTGAGACCCACGACGGCGCTTCCACCATGGACTGGATGGCTCAGGAGCAGGAGCGAGGTATTACCATTACCTCCGCAGCAACCACCTGCTTCTGGAAGGACAACCAGATCAACATCATCGACACCCCCGGTCACGTTGACTTCACCGTTGAGGTTGAGCGCTCCCTGCGCGTCCTCGATGGCGCAGTTGCTGTGTTCGACGGCAAGGAAGGTGTTGAGCCCCAGTCTGAGACCGTTTGGCGTCAGGCTGACAAGTACGACGTCCCCCGTATCTGCTTCGTCAACAAGATGGACAAGATGGGTGCGGACTTCTACTTCACCGTTCAGACCATCATCGACCGCCTGGGCGCTCGCCCGCTGGTTGTTCAGCTCCCCATCGGTGCTGAGAGCGACTTCATCGGTGTCGTTGACCTGCTCGAAATGAAGGCATACGTATGGCCCGGCGACGCCAAGGGTGACGTGTCCATGGGTGCCTCCTACGAGGTTCAGGACATTCCTGCTGACCTGGTTGAGAAGGCTGAGCAGTACCGCGCTGAGCTGGTTGAGGCTGTTGCTGAGGCCAACGAAGAGCTCATGGAGAAGTACCTCGAAGAGGGCGAGCTGACCATCCCCGAGATCAAGTCGGGTATCCGTCAGCTGGTTATCTCCGGCGAGGCATTCCCCGTTCTCTGTGGTTCTGCATTCAAGAACCGCGGTGTTCAGCCCATGCTGGACGCTGTGATCGAGTACCTGCCCTCCCCGCTGGACGTTCCGGACGTTGTCGGCTCCAACCCCTCCAACGAGGAAGAGAAGCTGACCCGTAAGGCATCCGCAGACGAGCCCTTCGCAGCACTGGCGTTCAAGGTTGCAGCTCACCCGTTCTACGGTCAGCTGACCTACACCCGTGTGTACTCCGGTACCGCAGCTCAGGGCCAGCAGGTTCTGAACTCCACCAAGGGTAAGAAGGAGCGTATCGGTAAGCTCTTCCAGATGCACTCCAACAAGGAGAACCCTGTTGAGGAGATTACCGCAGGTCACATTTACGCAGCAATCGGTCTGAAGGACACCACCACCGGTGACACCCTGTGCGACCCCGCACACCCGATTGTCCTCGAGTCGATGACCTTCCCCGATCCCGTGATCTTCGTGGCTATTGAGCCCAAGACCAAGGGTGACCAGGAGAAGATGTCCACCGCTATCCAGAAGCTTTCCGCTGAGGACCCCACCTTCACCGTTTCGCTGAACGAAGAAACCGGTCAGACCGAAATTGGTGGTATGGGTGAGCTGCACCTGGACATCATCGTTGACCGTATGAAGCGTGAGTTCAAGGTTGAGGCTAACGTTGGTAAGCCTCAGGTTGCTTACCGCGAGACCATCAAGAAGGCAGTCGAGAAGGTCGACTACACCCACAAGAAGCAGACCGGTGGTTCCGGTCAGTTCGCAAAGGTGCAGGTCTCCTTCGAGCCCCTGCCCCTGGATGGCGAAGAGCTGTACCTGTTCGAGGACAAGGTCACCGGTGGCCGCGTTCCTCGCGAGTACATCCCCTCGGTCGACGCTGGTATCCAGGACGCTATGAAGTTCGGTGTCCTCGCTGGCTACCCGATGGTGGGCGTGAAGGCAACCCTAATCGATGGCGCATACCACGACGTCGACTCCTCCGAAATGGCGTTCAAGATCGCTGGTTCGATGGTCTTCAAGGAAGGCGCTAAGCGCGCTAACCCGGTCCTGCTCGAGCCGCTGATGGACGTTGAGGTTCGTACCCCCGAGGAGTACATGGGCGACGTTATCGGCGACCTGAACTCCCGCCGTGGCCAGGTTCGTTCCATGGAGGACGCATCCGGCGTTAAGATCATCAAGGCTATCGTGCCCCTGACCGAAATGTTCGGTTACATTGGCGACCTGCGTGGTAAGACCCAGGGTCGTGCAGTGTTCTCGATGGCATTCGACAGCTACGGCGAGGTTCCCAAGAACGTCGCTGACGAGATCATCCAGAAGAGCCGCGGCGAGTAATTTTCGCGTCTCACCCGTGGGCCACGGGCTAAAAACCTGTGGCCCACGCTAAAATTTTCAATTAAATCCATTATTGAGAGCATGAACAGTTTCATCTCTGCGGCGTAATCCGCTATTGTAGACGCTAGACCGTTTTATAACGGGATGCGCCGGAGCGAAGATCCGCGTGCATGTTTTCAATCGTTCTAGGAGGAACACTCTTGGCTAAGGCTAAGTTCGAGCGCTCCAAGCCTCACGTTAACGTCGGTACCATTGGTCACGTTGACCACGGTAAGACCACCCTGACCGCAGCAATCTCCAAGGTTCTGGCTGACAAGTACCCGGACCTGAACGAGAAGCGCGACTTCGGTATGATCGACTCCGCTCCCGAGGAGCGCCAGCGCGGTATTACCATTAACATTGCTCACATCGAGTACCAGACCGAGAAGCGCCACTACGCACACGTTGACGCTCCCGGCCACGCTGACTACGTCAAGAACATGATTACCGGTGCGGCTCAGATGGACGGCGCAATCCTCGTGGTTGCTGCTACCGACGGCCCCATGGCACAGACCCGCGAGCACGTTCTGCTCGCTCGCCAGGTTGGCGTCCCCACCCTGCTGGTTGCACTGAACAAGGCAGACATGGTTGACGACGAAGAGCTCCTCGACCTCGTCGAGATGGAGGTCCGTGACCTCCTCTCCTCGCAGGAGTTCGACGGCGACAACGCTCCCGTTGTTCGCGTTTCCGCACTGAAGGCTCTCGAAGGCGACCCCGAGTGGGTTGCTAAGGTCGAGGAGCTCATGGACGCAGTCGACACCTACATTCCGGACCCCGTGCGTGAGAAGGACAAGCCCTTCCTCATGCCCATCGAGGACGTCTTCACCATTACCGGTCGTGGCACCGTTGTTACCGGTCGTGCAGAGCGCGGTACCCTGAAGATCAACTCCGAGGTCGAGATTGTCGGTATCCGTCCGATTCAGAAGACCACCGTTACCGGTATCGAGATGTTCCACAAGCAGCTCGACGAAGCATGGGCAGGCGAGAACTGTGGTCTGCTGCTGCGTGGTCTGAAGCGTGACGATGTTGAGCGTGGTCAGGTTGTCGTGGAGCCGGGCTCCATCACCCCCCACACCGAGTTCGAGGCAAACGTCTACATCCTCTCCAAGGATGAGGGTGGCCGTCACAACCCCTTCTACTCCAACTACCGTCCTCAGTTCTACTTCCGTACCACTGACGTGACCGGCGTTATCACCCTCCCCGAGGGCACCGAGATGGTTATGCCCGGTGACAACACCGAGATGACCGTTACCCTGATCCAGCCCATCGCAATGGAAGAGGGCCTCGGCTTCGCTATCCGTGAGGGTGGCCGCACCGTTGGTTCGGGTCGCGTTACCAAGATCATCAAGTAATTGCCGTAAATTTACGACAATTCGCTAAAGATCTGCCGGAGAGGTAACTCTCCATCAGGTAGCGATACTCAAGGACCCCCGCATCTGCGGGGGTCCTTTTGTTATGCCCTTTTGCGGGTTGCTGAAGGCTCCGGCGAAGGAGAGAGCGACATTATCTGCTGGGCTGTATAAAAACCCCGCTCTGAGCGTTATCAGTTCGTCTCAGCAGCCGCTCAAGGCTTCTGAAGGGGTATACGTGGCCGATAGCGGAGTTCATGGTGAATCTGTAGCGGCAGGGAACACCCTCCTCGGCGGCGGTATGACATGTCCGTACCTTCTAGCCGTAGATTCTGAACTCCTGGATATGGAAAGAAGCTGGACATGGAAAGAACCTGGGTAGGGGAACGATTGCCTACTCCGTTCAGAGATCTGCTGGCTCGAGACAGAATCTGGGTCATGCGGACCGGCTTGCGGCGGGGGAGCGACTACAGACCCTGTAGATGGAATATAGAATCTGCGGACAAAGAAAAACGGTTCCCAGCCCGAAGGCTGGGAACCGCAATTCGAATGACTGCCCCTCGGAAGGGACATAGCTAATCCTACTACAGAATGCCGTAGGAATAGAACCTATGTGTGCTGATCGCTAGAGGTTTTCCTCGTGGAGAGGCTGGTAGCCCTGCTGAGGAGCCGGGGGCTGCTGCATCTGGACGTTGCCCTGCGGATACATATCCGGCTGATCTTGAGTGTGCGGGAAATTCCCGAGCTGCTCAGAATCCTGGTGCGGAGCTGCTGCATCCTGCTTGTTCTGTCGCACCAGCAGGCGCCAGATAACGCCGGCAATGAGCAGAATAGAGATAATCAGCAGAGTCAGCGGGTTCAGACCGTTGAGCAAAATTGCCAGGTCGAGGGTGACTAGCGCAGTTGCGATATAGGTCCAGACTCGGTCGAGCAGCAGAGCGCTCAGGAGAGTCAGGGCAATGCCGAGTACCAGCACCACGATATCCGGACCGTCAGCGGGAACTGCCCACGTTACCAGGGTGAGGAATACCTGCAGGCCCAAAGCCCAGTACAGAGGAGAATCCGATACCTGCGTATCTACAGGCCTCTTTGCGATGAAGTTCTTGAGGACCTTGGCGGCCACAACAGCCAGCATAATCAGGAGAGCAACCTCAAGAATGACGCTCAGAGGATTGGACTTCGAGTAATCAATGACCAGACGGGCAATGAAGAGGCTGAACGCCGTGGTGCAGACGATCGGCAGGTTCTTCGCCTTGGTGACAGACACGAAGGACAGAGCGCCTAGACCCCAGAGAAGTGCGTTGAGCTCCACCTGCCTGGGCTCAAAAACCAGCCCAACGAAAGTGTAGAATCCCAGCGTCGCCAGAGCGGGAATCATCAGCAGCGTATTGACCGGTGCATAGATACCCTGGCTCAGGGGACGACGAGACAGGAAACGCGCGTAAGGGGCACCCAACGGGCCGTGCATCGGCAAATCAACCATCGTATTACCAACCGGGACAGCGATGCGCGGACGAACATTAGCGTTCACACCGAAGACCTCAATCGGGAGCGTGACCTTCAGAACGAACAGGATAACGACGGCAATCAGAGCGTAGTAGCCCAGAAGAGTCATCACCATTGTGCTTTCCCTCGTGTTGAAGAGATTCCATAGAGAACCAATGCAGAACGTCGTGATACTGATGGAGGCACCAATCTGCATGCGGGGGATCCTGAAGATGAGTGCAAGTACCCATACGGCGATGAAGATCATCGGAGTTGCTACTGCGAACAGAAGATTATCAAAGTCGCCAATGAAACGGCCTACGCTCAGGATAGAACCAAGAGTAAAGAAAGTCGCTGCTGCGTATGCCTCGTAGTTTCGCTTGGAGTACGCGTAGAGTAGCACGCTGCACAGCGCCTGAACCGCCAGCAGGGCAAGTACGAGGAAGTCTACAAGCGATTCCTTCATATTGCCGCTGATAGCGAGCAGAATGACAGACCAGCAGATGGGGAATCGTGCAACGGTGAGTAGTTCCGAACGAATCGAAGAGCCAGCCGGCATAAAGAAACCAAGCGCACCGTAGACGACGGTCAGGAGCGCCGGCAGTGCTACAGCGATGTACTCCTTCTGCAAGTCGTACAGCAGGTAGTGTCGCGAGCCAATCGTCGCGATAAGCAGAGTCGAGTAGAACGCGATACGGACAAACATGACAAGCGTGGAGCGGAAGGACCCAACGTCCGAAAGTCGCAACGCGCGAGCCAGAATAAGAGCGCCCAGCACGCTCAAGAAGAGGACGGCACCCGAGAAGAGAGGGAAACCAATCCAGAATCGGCCATGCGCTCCGCCATCAGCATGGTTAGCTACGTACCCGACGAAGAGAGCAAAAACGCCCAAGAAGAGGTAGACCGACATCTCTACAAGACGGTAGCTTGCGTTCTGCGCTGCAACGCCCTGAGAGAGGACAAAAGTCAGTAGCGCAATAACGGCGCAGACCAACGCAAACATCAAAAGCGACTCAGAAGTCTGCATCTCAGGAATGAGAGCGAGGAAGAGTTGAATCATACCAATGGCATAACCGATGTTGCTCAGTACCGCTCCAGCGGTACGTGCCTCAGGGGCCTTAGCACTGACCAGATAGATGACTACTGCCGCGGTAAAGAAGAGGTAGAAAGTACCCTGATTGCCGGGGGACGCGTACATGCCAACAACTGGAATGAGCGCTACAAAACTCATGAGTAGCAGAGGCTGGATTGCCTTGCGGTACAGCAAGAAACTCACAATGCAGAGGACACCAATAACCCAGGGGGCAGGGAAGATACCTTGATTACCTTCTGCATAAGGAAGGAAAGCGCTCCAGCGCGTTGCGTATACAGGGCTATCGGCAGCATGAGCAGTGAAGAAGGCATCAATGAGAGCGAAGAAAGAGAAGAACACGCCGACGCATGCGTCAATTGCCGGCAACCACTCCATCTTGTGAGCGGGATGGTGAGGAGCTTCCTTCGCCCAGGGGATAGCCGGGGTGCTTTGAACCTGCTCGGGCTGTTCATCAGTAGCAGGAGCAGAACCAGCAATAGTCTTCTGCAGACGAGGAATAAATACGTAGGCAGAAATCAGGTTAACAACCAGGACCGAGACGAAGAAAATGCTGGGGAACCACGGGCCGTGATCCGAGTCCATGATGAAGGAGAGAACAGACGCAATCGGGTAGATACGTGCCTGGGCATAGTAATCCGCCGTACCGTTCAGCCAGGTGAACAGAATGGCATGCACAGACATGACTGCAAACGCAATACCCGCATCCGTGTAGCTCAGATCGTTGGTGAAGAAGAAAATAGCGATGGCAGTAGCCGGAACAAAAATGCGGGAAGAATCAACAAGACCTTCGCGGATGCCCTTCGGAGCAGCATTCGGGGCAAAATGCAGAACCAAACCCAGAACGGTGGCAACCGCAGTCAGTGAAACAAAATACCAAACGAAAGGCAGAGCCGCTACCTTCGTAGCCGCCAATGAATCCGAAACAATGAACGAAATCAGCAGGTACGCCATCACACGGTTACGCATGAGGGCGCAGGCTCCAATAATGGCTGCAGTGCCAACCAGAGACGTGAGGAGCCAAATGTAGCGTCCTTCAGTCCAAATCTTGAGGACATAGATAGCAACGCCGGTCAGAGGAATAAACGCAAGACCCGTTGCTGCAAAAGAGTAGGAGGCAATACGCAGGCGCTCTACGAAACGGTAGGTGAGCAGACCGGCTCCGTAGAAGACAATTGCTCCAAGCGCCATTGCGAGTACACGGAAGATAGCCGTTTCATCCTGAGAAGAAGTTACCGAGGTGACAAAAAGACCTGCAGCGCCGATGAGCAGGAGCGAGCCGATGTACAGAACAATATTGAGGAAGATATCCTCATTGACCCGGCGTCGCTGCGCAGGAGGCTGAGGATACGGACTCGATAGGGACGGGGGAACGTACAAGCCGAGACCTTGCGGCTGAGCATACTGAGGGCTCTGAGACGAAGAGTGAGAGCTAGAGGATGCCTGATGAGGTTGTGTCGGCTGAGACATGGTTTCTCCTTAGGCTGTAGTGATACTTCTACGATACGAGAGTCTTTAGACCTAAAAGCTTTATTACGAGCAATAAAGCGCATGGAACTTACTGAAAGTAGATTGAAAGCTCCCTGAGAGTTGCATTCAGGGAAGTGCCTCAAATTGACAGAGACAGTTAAGTGTTCTTAAGCACTTAACTCGTGTTTGTATTGCGTAAGCGCTCTATCTCTGAGAGAATTGACGACGTTGTCAAAGCGTCTACCTGCACTAAAGGTAGGCCCACGTATGACCCGGTCCGAAGGATGACGGGACGAGTTTGTCTAGAAAATAGGCGACACGCCCGAGTTCGGGGGTCGGTACTCAGGCGGGGTGAGGAACCCGGCAAAGCCGGATTCAGTCCGTTCTGAGTGGCGCACGTGATGAATATATCGCGTTCCTTAAGCGCTATAACAAAGGGGCAAAAGCTCCGATACAGGGAATACATCAAGAAAGAGAGTCCGACAGATGGCGGGACAGAAAATCCGCATCCGTCTGAAGTCCTATGACCACGAGGTCATCGATTCTTCGGCACGGAAAATCGTCGAAACGGTCAAGGGCGCAGGCGCAACTGTAGTTGGCCCCGTGCCGCTGCCGACCGAGAAGAACGTCTACTGTGTTATTCGTTCTCCCCACAAGTACAAGGACAGCCGCGAGCACTTCGAGATGCGTACGCACAAGCGTCTGATCGACGTTGTTGATCCGACCCCCAAGGCTGTTGATGCCCTCATGCGTCTCGACCTGCCGGCAGACGTAAACATCGAGATCAAGCTGTAGAGGATCGCATCTAATGACTAACAAATTCGAGCGCCAGGTGAAGGGCCTGCTGGGCACCAAGCTCGGCATGACCCAGGTCTGGGACGAGGACGGCAAGTTCGTGCCCGTCACCGTCGTCAAGGCTGATTCTAACGTTGTTACCCAGATCCGTAACCAGGAAACTGACGGCTACGAAGCTGTTCAGATCGGTTTCGGTGCAATCGACTCTCGCAAGGTTACCAAGCCCCTGGCTGGTCACTTCGAGAAGGCCGGTGTTACCCCCCGTCGCCACATCGTCGAGCTGCGTACCGCAGATGCTTCTGAGTATTCCCTCGGTCAGGAACTGACCGTTGAGCTCTTCGAAGCAGGCCAGAAGGTCGACGTCGTTGGTAAGACCAAGGGTAAGGGCTTCGCAGGTGTTATGAAGCGTCACGGCTTCAAGGGTGTTGGCGCGTCTCACGGTCAGCACAAGAACCACCGTAAGCCCGGTTCCATCGGTGGCGCATCCTACCCCGCACGCGTGTTCAAGGGTATGCGCATGGCTGGCCGTATGGGCGCAGCACGTCACACTACCTTGAACCTGACTATCCAGGGTGTGGACGCAGAGAACAATGTCCTGCTGATCAAGGGCGCAATCCCCGGTCCCAAGGGCGGCGTTGTTCTGGTTCGTACCGCTGTGAAGGGAGCCTAATACATCATGGCTGTTAAGACCCTTAAGGTAGACCTGCCCGCAGAGATTTTCGACGCGCAGGCATCCGTGCCCCTGCTGCACCAGGTTGTCGTTGCACAGCTCGCTGCTGCACGCCAGGGCACCCACAAGACCAAGAACCGCGGCGAGGTTTCCGGTGCAGGCCGTAAGCCCTTCAAGCAGAAGGGTACCGGTAACGCACGTCAGGGCTCCATCCGTGCACCGCACATGACCGGCGGTGGCGTTGTTCACGGTCCGACCCCGCGTAACTACGCACAGCGCACCCCCAAGAAGATGATCGCCGCTGCACTGCGCGGTGCTCTCTCTGATCGCGCTCGTCACGACCGCGTCCACGTTGTCGAGAACTTCATCTCCGGTGAAATCCCCTCGACCAAGGCTGCAAAGGCTGCATTCGCAGCTATCACCGAGCGCAAGAACATCCTTCTTGTGATTGCTCGTGCAGAGGACGTTGTGGCTCTGTCCGCACGTAACCTGGAGAACGTTCACGTTCTGTACGCAGATCAGCTCAACACCTACGATGTGCTGGTTTCTGACGACGTGGTCTTCACCAAGGCAGCATTCGACGCATTCGTTGCTGCAGCTCAGAAGAAGGAGGGCGCTAAGTAATGAGCGTTTCCACCAAGTCTGTATACGACGTGATCATCGCTCCCGTCGTTTCCGAGAAGAGCTACGGTCAGCTCGACGAAGGTAAGTACACCTTCGAGGTCGCTACCGATTCCAACAAGCTGGAAATCAAGCAGGCCATCGAGAAGATCTTTGACGTCAAGGTTGCTTCCGTCAACACCATCAACCGTCAGGGCAAGCGCAAGCGCACCCGTTTCGGTTGGGGCGCTCGCAAGAACACCAAGCGTGCGATTGTGACCCTCAAGGAAGGCACCATCGACATCTTCGGCGGTCCGCAGGCATAAGCCCCGCGGAGACCACTTTAACGAAGGAAGAAATATCTAAATGGGTATTCGTAAGTACAAGCCGACGACCCCGGGTCGCCGCGGTTCGAGCGTTGCTGATTTCTCCGAGATCACCCGCTCCACCCCGGAAAAGTCCCTGCTTCGTCCGCTTCACAAGACCGGCGGCCGTAACAACACCGGTCGCATCACCACCCGTCACAAGGGTGGCGGCCACAAGCGCCAGTACCGTCTGATCGACTTCCGTCGTCACGACAAGGACGGCGTTAACGCACGCGTTGCACACATCGAGTACGATCCCAACCGTACCGCTCGCATCGCGCTGCTGCACTACTTCGATGGTTCCAAGCGCTACATCATCGCTCCGAACAAGCTCGCTCAGGGCGACATCGTCGAGTCCGGCCCCGCAGCTGACATCAAGCCCGGTAACAACCTGCCCCTGCGCAACATCCCCGTTGGTACCGTGATTCACTGTGTCGAGCTCCGCCCCGGCGGCGGCGCAAAGCTGGCTCGCTCCGCAGGTGCTTCTGTACAGCTGGTTGCTAAGGAAGGCAAGTACGGTCAGCTCCGTCTGCCCTCCGGCGAAATCCGCAACGTGGATGTTCGCTGCCGCGCAACCGTTGGTGAAGTTGGCAACGCTGAGCAGTCCAACATCAACTGGGGTAAGGCAGGCCGTAACCGCTGGAAGGGCATCCGCCCGACCGTCCGTGGTGTGGTCATGAACCCGGTTGACCACCCGCACGGTGGTGGTGAAGGTAAGACCTCCGGTGGTCGTCACCCGGTTAACCCCAACGGTAAGCCCGAGGGTCGTACCCGCCGTCCCAACAAGGAAAGCGACAAGCTCATCGTTCGTCGCCGTCGTACTGGCAAGAAGCGCTAAGGAGCCTGAAACATGCCTCGTAGTTTGAAGAAGGGCCCTTTCGTTGATCAGCACCTCTACCTGAAGGTTGCAGCTCAGAACGAGAAGGGCACCAAGAACGTAATCAAGACTTGGTCGCGTCGCTCGATGATTATCCCCGACATGCTCGGTCACACCATCGCAGTGTACGACGGTCGCAAGCACGTGCCGGTGTTCATCACCGAGTCGATGGTTGGTCACAAGCTCGGTGAGTTTGCTCCGACCCGCACTTTCCGCAGCCACGTGAAGGACGACCGTAAGGGCAAGCGTCGCTAATCGGTTCACACCGATAAGCTAACGTTTCCCTTTCGGCAATAGACGAAAGAGAGATAGGCAATGGAAGCCAAGGCATCAGCGCGTTTCGTTCGCGTTACGCCTATGAAGGCCCGCCGTGTCGTCAACCTGATCCGTGGTAAGCAGGCGGAAGAGGCTCTGGCGATTCTGAAGTTCGCCCCCCAGGCAGCTTCGGAACCGGTATACAAGATCGTTGCTTCGGCAGTAGCTAACGCTCGTCAGAAGGCAACCCAGCAGGGTCTGCCCTTCCGCGAGGAAGAGCTGTTCATCAGCGAAGCATTCGTGAACGAGGGCCCGACCATGAAGCGCATTCAGCCCCGCGCTCAGGGTCGCGCATACCGAATCAACAAGCGCACCAGCCACATCACCGTGGTAGTTGCTACCCCGGAGAAGGAGGAGGACCGCTAAATGGGTCAGAAAATTCACCCGAACGGTTTCCGACTGGGCATCACCACTGACCACGTCTCCAAGTGGTTCGCTGATTCCAACAAGCCCGGCGAGCGTTACGCTGACTTCGTCCGCGAGGACGTAAAGATCCGCGAGCTGCTGGCAAAGAACCTGGATCGCGCAGGCGTTGCAAAGGTCGAGATCGAGCGTACCCGTGACCGCGTGCGTGTGGACATCCACACCGCTCGTCCCGGTATCGTGATTGGCCGCCGTGGCGCAGAAGCAGACCGCATCCGCGGCGAGCTCGAGAAGCTCACCAACAAGCAGATTCAGCTGAACATCCTCGAGGTTGCTAACCCCGACCTCTCCGCTCAGCTGGTTGCACAGAGCATCGCAGAGCAGCTCGCATCGCGTGTTGCATTCCGCCGTGCAATGAAGAAGGCAATCCAGTCCGCACAGCGTGCAGGCGCAAAGGGTATCCGTATCCAGTGCTCCGGCCGTCTGGGTGGCGCTGAAATGTCCCGTTCCGAGTTCTACCGCGAAGGCCGTGTGCCCCTGCACACCCTGCGTGCGAACATCGACTACGGCTTCTTCGAGGCTAAGACCACCTTCGGTCGCATCGGCGTGAAGGTCTGGATCTACAAGGGCGACCTGACCGACAAGGAGCTGGCAGCTCAGCAGGCAGCAAACAACCGCCGTGGCAACCGCCGCGATGGTGACCGCCGCCGCCAGGGCAACCGTGGTCCTCGTCGCGAGCGCCGCAACGAGAACGCTTCGGCAAAGGTCGAGGCCAAGACTGCAGAGAACGGTGAGGCATAAATGCTTATTCCCCGTCGAGTAAAGTACCGCAAGCAGCACCACCCCAAGCGTAGTGGTCTCGCAAAGGGCGGCACCGAGGTTAGCTTCGGTGAGTGGGGCATTCAGGCCCTGTCGCCCGCATACGTGACCAACCGCCAGATTGAGGCTGCACGTATCGCAATGACCCGTCACATCAAGCGTGGCGGTAAGGTCTGGATCAACATTTATCCCGACCGTCCGCTGACCAAGAAGCCCGCTGAAACCCGTATGGGTTCCGGTAAGGGTTCGCCCGAGTGGTGGGTCGCAAATGTCAAGCCGGGTCGAGTCATGTTTGAACTCTCCGGTGTGTCCGAAGAAGTGGCTCGCGAGGCAATGCGCCTGGCAATCCACAAGCTCCCGATGAAGGCACGTGTTGTGCGTCGCCGCGAAGGTGGTGAATAAGCGAGATGGCAGTAGGATCCAAGGACCTGAGCATCGATAAGCTCGCAGAGCTCTCCAACGAAGAGCTGGCTGCAAAGCTGAGCGAAGCGAAGAAGGAACTCTTCAACATCCGCTTCCAGGAAGTCACCGGTCAGGCTAACGCAGGTCGTCGCCGCACTATCAAGCGCGACATCGCACGTATCTACACCGTGCTGCGTGAGCGCGAGCTCGGTATTCGTCCCGCAACTGAAGGTGAGTCCAAGTGAGTGAAGTAAAGAACGAAGAGCGCGGCTACCGCAAGACCCGCCGCGGCTACGTTGTCTCCGACAAGATGGACAAGACCGTTGTCGTCGAGGTCGAGGACCACGTGAAGCACGCACTGTACGGCAAGGTCGTTCGCCGTAGCTCCAAGATCAAGGCACACGATGAGCAGAACGCTGCTGGCATCGGTGACCTCGTTCTGATTGCAGAGACCCGTCCGCTGTCCGCTTCCAAGCGCTGGCGTATCGTGGAGATCATCGAGAAGGCTAAGTAAGCTCTCTTCATGACTCTCTGCTAGAGCAGTAAAAGAGCCCCTCTCCTACTTCGGTAGGAGAGGGGCTCTTTGCTTTTAACCTTTGTACGGGAAAAACCGGGGCGGGCGCCCTATGGCACGGGCTAATAACAGGCGCTAAGACAACATTTGTCATAAATGTCTTGATATGTCATACGAGAAAGCAATATTTTTCTCTCGCGTTGATGGCGCAATCCATGAGTAGACGCTGCTAGAGAAGAAAACGCATGTGGAGGCGGAATTAGGGCGAAAAAATGAAAAGTAATACGTGAGTAAGGCGCCTGGGGTCTGCGGAATCCGATGAGCAACACTTGAAAACAACCTGATTAGGGACTTATTATCAACTTTATAGTTGCTTAGCATAACCTTTCCTAATAATTAGTCGGGTGGCTTTGCACCTTCCGGAGGTTGCACGACCTTTGGAGAAGTACCACTACACATCATTGAGGATTATCATGACTTCTTCACCCAAGCCCTCACGTAAGCTGCTCGCCATTGCTGGCGCACTTTCCGTTGTTGCAGGCTCTTTCGCTGCCGTTCCCGCTACCTTTGCGGCAAACGTCTCCGCATCCGTTCCCGGCGGGAACTCCCAGAACTCCACTGAGGAATGCCGCCACATTGCAGTGAGCGCTACCCAGTACCAGGGCCTGCCCGGCCAGTACCAGCTGGCATACTCGGCAGCAACCTCCTCCCTCTACACTTCCTTCTCCTCCGGCCGCCCGCCGATTCTGACCGGTGGCGTCGGCACCTGGAACGTTGCATCCACCCCGAGCCTTGCTACTGTCTACCAGTTCCCGACCACGGACTTTATTGCACGTGGCGCTACCGCACCGACCGGTAAGCAGATTGAATCTCCCTACGGTATTGCCTACGACGAAGCAACCGGATACGTATGGGTGACCCAGACCCGCGTCAACAAGGTATCTGTCTTCGATCCCGCGACCAACAAGATTATCTGGAGCAGTGCAGAAGGCGACGTCAACCACCCTCGTGAGGTACGCATCGACCCCTCCAGCGGCAAGGTCTTTGTATCTGGCTCCGGCGGCATTAGTGTCTTCGACACCACTCGGCACGCCCTGGTCAAGAAGATTGAATTCACCGACGCCAAGGGCGAATCTGACATCGCAATGAACATGCACGTAGACTCCGCTGATGGCAAGCTCTACGTACCCTCCTTGAGTGCCGGCACCGTGAAGGTGATTGACACCAAGAGCTACGAGGTTGAGAAGACCATTCAGCTGCACAAGGAAAATGCTGAAGCTACTCTGAACCCCTCGGACGTCACTATCGACAAGTCCCTGAAGGAAATCTACGTCAGCACCCAGGGTGACCGTAAGGGCACTAACTCCGGTATCACCGTCTACGACCTGGAAACTGGTGCCTACAAGAAGACCATTCCTTTCGGCAACCAGGCCCTCGCTCTCGCCTCCGACGAAGCCCGTGACCTGCTGTACGTGACCGATTACGGTACCGGCAACGTCGGTGTTGTTGATGCACGAACCGGCACCGTTGTTTCTCAGGTGTCTACCGGTGCGACCAGCGGCGCAAATGATGTTCTGGTCACCGCAGACGGCAGTGCATACGCTGTAGCACGCAGCATTGAAGGCGCTTCCGCTATCGAAACCGACTACACCATCGATAAGACCACCGGCGAATACCGCACCTCTAGCACCGAGCCCAAGGGCAAGGACAACGCAGACTCCCCGATTACTCCCGGCGTCATGGTGAAGATCAACACCACCGTTGAAACCACCGCGAAGCCTGCTGCACAGGCTTCTTCTGAAGAACTGGTGAAGACCTACGCCGACGGCGCTAAGCTCTACGCCGTGAAGGACTGGACCACCGGTGAAACCCTGAAGCTGCGTGGCGAAGGTTTCAAGACTCAGGACGGTTCAAAGGGCTCCGTACTCGCAGTCAAGCTGAACAAGGGCCGCATCTCCGCGAAGGAAGAGCCGAAGCTCAACGGTGCTGAGGGCAACAGCGCCGGCGTCTGGGCGTACATCCAGGCAGATGAGAATGGTAACTTCACCGCTGAGCTGCCGTACCCGACCACTGAAAACTCCAACCTGAAGGAAAACCTGAAGAGCGGCGATAAGGTATCTGTCTTCCTGCTCTCCGGCTCCATGGTTGAAGGCGATACCGCACGTGGTGGTGAAGCGCTCTCCGCAACTGTTGCAGAGAAGAAGGCAGACACCGCTGCGACCTGCGCACCGGCAGAAACTACCCAGGTCGCTGCTGCTCCCTCTGGCGTGACTACCACTTACCCCGCCGGTACTAAGCTGAGCCTGCCTGGTGGCAACGAGCCCACTCCGGCTCCGAGTGAGTCTGCTAAGCCTGAGCCGACTACTCCGGCTCCGAGCGAGTCTGCTAAGCCCGAGCCGAGCACCCCGGCACCCTCCGAAAGCGCAAATTCCAATGAGGTTGTGCACGAGTACAAGGACGGCGCTAAGGTCTACTTCCCCAAGACTTGGGACGGCCAGAAGCTGACCTTCCGCGGTGAAGGCTTCAAGACTCTGGACGGTAAGGGCTCCGTTATCGCGGTCAAGCTGAACAAGGGCGCTATTTCCGCGAAGGAAGAGCCCAAGCTCGAAGGCGTTGAAGGCAATAGCGCAGGCATCTGGGCATACATCAAGGCGGACGAAAACGGTAACTTCACCGCAACCATCGACCGCCCCACCGTGGCAAACTCTAACCTGACTGAAGAACTGAAGACCGGCGATAGCGTTGCTATCTACCTGCTCTCCGGTTCCCTGACCGAGAACGATAACGTGCGCGGTGGTGTGGCTGCAGAATACACCTTCAGCGTTGAAAACCAGGCACCTGCGCCGAAGGTTTCGGAACCGAAGGCATCCGAATCGGCTAATGCACCTGTAACTAACCCCTCTGAGGCGCCTTCCGCACCGGCAGACTCCAAGGAACAGGTAAAGGAAAACGCTAAGGATCAGTCCAAGGCTCCCGCGGATTCTTTGAAGTCTGATGCTCAGAAGAAGGACAGCACTGCACCGAAGACCTCCGGCTCTTCGTCGCAGAACGTCACCTCTTCCAACAACGGCTCCACCGCTTCGAGCTCCTCGAAGTCTTCGCTGGCTAACACCGGTGCTTCGGGCATCGTCGTTGCTGCAGGAATCGGCGTTCTTGCCCTGGTCGTTGGCGCAACCGTGCTGGTAGCACGTCGCCGCAAGGCATAGCCCGTACCCCACGGCAGCCCACGATACTACCGCTTGGCGGTAGCGAAAGAGGTAGAGCGGGATCTGCTAGATATTCAAGAACCCGCTTGACTCTCTGAAACTGCCGATAGGCGCTGAAAGGGGCGGTACCCATCGAACCGATGGGTACCGCCCCTATCGTTTTGCCTATACGTCTGTATTCGAGCGGAAGGCCTAGACCAGGATCAGAAGTAGTAGCGGGGGAGAGCGGAAGAGAAGCGGAGGAAGGGTGAAGCGCACCCTCTGCGCTCGCCCGCCCTTATTTGACGAGTTAACAGCCTGAAGAATGAAGTGCGGGATTCTAACGCCTCAAATACGAAGAAAACCCGCACCGAAGTGCGGGTTTAGTGTCAAAGCGAGGTTCGGTCCCTAGACAAACGGATTAGCGAGGAAAAAGGGACCCAAGAAATCTGTCCGATAAGGACCGAACCTCTTGTTTGACGCATGCGTCTCTTCTATTATGGTACATCTCGCTGATTTTCGCACCTTGAATCGCGATTTTTGCTAAAAAACTTGATTTTTGAAAAAACAACCCTTAATTTCTAAATTTTTAAGCAGATTTTTTCAGAACGCTGTTTTGAGGGGGTCAGAGGTGAAGAAATATTACAAAATCTATGGCTCTGGTCGACTCGATATAAGTCTTTTAGTTCTAGAAGATGCCGATAGTTCTAGATATATGTCTTTTATGCTAATTATGTTTAGATTGTAAAGCTTTCATGGGGTAAATTTGCCCCGCTCAGAGCCGGAGGGGAGAACAGCTCCGGATGCCAATATAGGACCTCTTGAGGATGAATTTCGTAGTGCATGGACTGCACTAGAAAAGCCTCAAAATGGTGGGCAAAGCGTAAGATATACAGCAGAAAGCTCCGGATGCTAAGCCCGCAAAATATAAGGTGAGCTAGCCTCCAAACTACACAACTCTGGAGATACTTATGGTTCCCCCTGTCGCAGGAGAAGAGCAGAAGAACGTGCCGGATGCTAAGCGTTTTTCCGTGGATCGTTCCGCGGGACTTGCTGGCCAGTATCAAGTGGCATACAACCCTGAAGAGAACGTTCTTTTTGTAAGTGGAAGCTATAACCACACAAAGACCCACGGCACTCTCTGCGCCACAATTGCTCGCATAAACGCGGATACCCTGCAGATTGAGCAGACGGCTACTCTGCCCGTTATCCCGGAAAATAACCCCGAACTAGCAAACCTCTTCCAGGTTCAAGCTGCCTATGGGTTAGCCGCAGACAATGAACGGGGGCTTCTCTGGACCGGAGGAACCCACACAAACTCGGTTACCGCATACTCCCAAAAGGACCTATCGCGCGTATGGGATTCTCTCGTTCTAGAAGTAGAGATGCTGACTCCGCGTGAGCTATACGTCGCACCCAACGGTGCCGTACTCGTTACCGGAATGGGCGGCTACCAGGTGATTTCTGCACCCACCGCAGAGGGGGAACGTAGGGTTAGCCCCCTTCAAGGGGAAGGCCCTGCCATGCTACTAGGACCCGTAGCGGACGAAAGCCGTAGCCTCCTGTACATCCCGAATATTATGCGAGATGAAATCTGGGTTGTGGATATGAATACCTGGGAGCTTGCACGCAAGCTGCCCGTAATTGGCGGGGAAGACGCCAATACTCCAGTCGGTGTTCACGGTGTGGAGATTGTTTCGACGCGCGGTGAACTATATGTCTCTGCGCAAGGGCGCGAGGGTAAGAATGGCGGTCTGTATGTTCTGAGCTTTGAGGGTGAGCACCTCGCTTATCTTCCGTTCGGAAAGATGCCCACCGATATCTTGCTCGATGCAGAACGTCACCTGCTCTATGTTGCTGATTTCGGTGGCAAGGGGGAGGCGGCAGTTGCTGGTGGCGGAACTATTACCGTCATTAATACGCTCAATCGAGCCATTATTGACACCGTGCAGGTGGCTCCCACCCGCATTAACCACCAGGTCCTGTTGAAGGACGGGAGTGTCATTGCTGTCGATAAAGCAGGAGACTACCCCGCAGCTGAGGTTCCCTACGTGCTGGATGCAAACTCTGGCGAATACTATGAGGCTGCAGAAGAGACTCGACCGGGAGAACCTCCTCGCCCTATCGTTCGTGACGGTATCGCGAAAGTATATATGCCCTAGCTGATGAGTGAAGAGCGACTGAGAGCAGCTGATATATCAACGTAGTGCGTGCCGCGCTCTAGCACTGTGCGTATGTCTGAGAGGTGGGGAGTAGGACCGGGGGGGTCTCTTGCCAGTACTGCGGCAAGTCTGTCGTGGAGGGACATTAAAGCGTAGTAAAATATTAATATCTATCTTCTTTGTTTGACACATTGTTTGATAGATTTCTCGAGGCCCCTTCAGTTTCTTATGCGTCAGGAACTACACGAAGGGGCCTCCTGCTTTAAGTGTCAAATAAGGGGCCTTCTCAATCGATGGTGATGTGGGGTATGGGGTTTTTGCTCTCTAAGCCCGGCTATCCCCAGAGATAGGGTGGAGGAGACTGAAATCATAGTCGGCAAACTCTTGCGCTACATACCTGCTTCCTGTACAGTGTTAAGACTGTGTGGCTGTATCCAAATAGCCGCACAACCACGGGCTTCTCGTGCCAGTGCATAATGCCGCTATTTACGGGTGGGATACGCCCGCTTCACGCGGGTCCAAATGCTTCTGGCATGGGTTTGCCCCAGGCGTTTCCGCTAACCCCTTCCATAGAGTTGGGGCCCGGGGCGTCAACCAATCCCGTAAAAATGTTCCGCAAGGCTGGCTCGCGCCTAAAGCGAGTCGGAACCGGCGAGACGACAGGAGAAATATGATTCAGCAGGAGTCGCGACTGAAGGTCGCCGACAACACTGGTGCGAAGGAAATCCTGACCATCCGTGTTCTCGGTGGTTCCTCGCGTCGCTACGCAGGCATTGGCGACATCATTGTCGCAACCGTCAAGGATGCAATCCCCGGCGGTACCGTAAAGAAGGGTGACGTTGTTAAGGCAGTCGTCGTCCGCACCAAGAAGGAAACCCGTCGTCCCGACGGCTCCTACATCAAGTTCGACGAGAACTCCGCAGTGATCCTGAAGAACACTGATGGTGATCCCCGTGGTACCCGTATCTTCGGCCCCGTGGGTCGTGAGCTTCGCGACAAGAAGTTCATGAAGATCGTTTCGCTGGCTCCGGAGGTGCTCTAATTCATGGCTAAGATCAAGTCCGGCGACCTGGTTCAGGTTATTTCCGGTGCAGATAAGGGCAAGCAGGGCAAGGTTCTGAAGGTTCTCCCCAAGGAAAACCGCGTGATTGTTGAGGGCGTCAAGGTCGTCACCAAGCACACCAAGGCTAACCCCCTGACCGGCGCAGCAGGCGGCATTCAGAAGGTTGAGGCACCGATCCACGTTTCTAACGTTGCGATTGTTGACCCCGAGACCAAGAAGCCGACCCGTGTTGGTTTCCGCCTCGAGACTGTAGAGCGTGACGGCAAGGAGCGCACCGTTCGCGTGCGCGTTGCTAAGCGTTCGGGTAAGGACATCTAATGACCGAAACCAAGATCACCCCCCGCTTCAAGACCAAGTACGCTGAGGTCGTCGTTCCCGCTCTGCAGGAAGAGTTCAAGTACGAGAACGTCATGCAGACCCCGAAGATCGTTAAGGTCGTCGTAAACATGGGTGTTGGCGAGGCAGCTCGCGACGCAAAGCTCATGGACGGCGCAATCCGCGATCTCACCGCAATCACCGGTCAGAAGCCGATTGTTACCCGCGCTAAGAAGTCCATCGCACAGTTCAAGCTGCGCGAAGGTATGCCCATCGGCGCACACGTCACCCTGCGTGGCGACCGCATGTGGGAATTCCTGGACCGCCTCGTCACCCTGGCGCTGCCCCGAATCCGCGACTTCCGCGGCCTCTCGGACCGCCAGTTCGACGGTAATGGTAACTACACCTTCGGTCTGACCGAGCAGTCCATGTTCCACGAAATCGATCAGGACTCGATCGACCGCGTGCGTGGTATGGACATCACCGTGGTGACCTCCGCGAAGACCGACGAAGAAGGCCGTGCAATCCTGAAGGCACTGGGCTTCCCGTTCAAGACCAACTAACGACTACGTTGTAGGTCCAGACCCCGTTACCGCGGGGTAGGGAAACCACAACGAGGAAGGGCTAAAGCCCACAATGACTATGACTGATCCGGTCGCAGATATGCTGACCCGTTTGCGTAACGCAAACTCCGCATACCACGACACCGTATCCATGCCCTACTCCAAGCTGAAGGCTCGCATTGCTGAGATCCTGAAGGCTGAGGGCTACATCGCCGACGTGAAGGTTGAGGATGCAAAGGTCGGCAAGACCCTGACCCTCGTCCTCAAGTACGGTCCGTCCCGCGAGCGTTCCATCGCTGGCGTGCGTCGTATTTCCAAGCCGGGCCTGCGTACCTACGCAAAGTCCACCAACCTGCCCCAGGTTCTGGGTGGCCTCGGCATCGCAATCCTGTCCACCTCTTCGGGTCTGCTCACTGACAAGCAGGCTGCGAAGAAGGGCGTGGGCGGCGAAGTCATCGCTTACATCTGGTAGTCGGTTAGAAGAGAAAGGAAGAGAATAATGTCACGTATTGGACGTCTCCCCATCTCGGTTCCCGCCGGCGTTGAGGTTAAGGTCGATGGCAACCTGGTTACCGTTAAGGGCCCGAAGGGCGAGCTCTCCCACAAGGTAGCTTCCCCCATCACCGTGGCTCTGAACGAAAACGAGATCGTTGTATCTCGTCCGAACGACGAGCGCCTGTCTCGCTCGCTGCACGGTCTGACTCGTACCCTGATTCAGAACCTGATTATCGGCGTTACCTCCGGCTACGAAAAGAAGCTGGAAATCGTTGGTACCGGTTACCGTGTGACCCCGAAGGGTAACGACCTGGAGTTCGCTCTGGGCTACTCCCACCCGATCAACATCACCGCTCCCGAGGGTATTACCTTCGCAGTGGAGGGTGCTAACAAGCTGACCGTGTCGGGTATCGACAAGCAGCTCGTTGGTCAGGTTGCAGCAAACATTCGTGGTCTGCGTAAGCCCGATCCCTACAAGGGTAAGGGTGTTCGCTACGCAGGTGAGCACATCCGCCGCAAGGTCGGAAAGGCTGGTAAGTAAACATGGCTATCAAGTCGAAGGCAGCGCAGCGTGCACGTCGTCACGCTCGCATCCGCAAGTACGTTTCGGGTACCGCTGCGCGTCCGCGCCTGTGCGTCACCCGTTCGACCCGTCACATGTTCGTTCAGGTTATCGACGATGTCAAGGGCGTAACCCTGGCATCCGCTTCCACCATGGAAGCAGAGCTGCGTGCAGCTGACCTGGACAAGACCGCTAAGGCAAAGCGCGTTGGTGAGCTCGTAGCAGAGCGCGCCAAGGCAGCTGGTGTTGAGGCAGTCGTGTTCGACCGCGGTGGTAACAAGTACCACGGCCGTGTTGCAGCCGTTGCTGACGGTGCACGCGAGGGAGGTCTTGCACTCTAATGAGCGAGCAGAACGTAAAGGAAACTCAGGTGAGCGAAGCAGTAGTAGCTGAAACCGCTGAGACCTCCAACCAGCGCGAGGAGCGCCGCAACAACCGCGGCGAGCGTCGTGGCCGTGGTGAGCGCCGTAACAACCGCGCTCGCGAGGAGGAGAAGGACAAGTACATCGAGCGCGTTGTGACCATCAACCGCGTTTCCAAGGTCGTCAAGGGTGGTCGTCGCTTCAGCTTCACCGCACTGGTCGTCGTTGGTGACGGTAACGGCCTGGTCGGCGTTGGCTACGGTAAGGCTAAGGAAGTTCCCGCAGCAATCTCCAAGGGTGTCGAGGAAGCAAAGAAGAACTTCTTCCGCGTTCCCCGCATCGAAGGCCGCACCATCCCGCACCGTGTGCAGGGTGAGGCAGCTGCAGGCGTTGTGATGCTCCGCCCGGCAACCGCTGGTACCGGTGTTATCGCAGGTGGCCCCGTGCGTGCAGTACTCGAGTGCGCAGGCATTCACGACGTGCTGTCCAAGTCGCTCGGTTCCTCCAACCAGATCAACATCGTTCACGCAACTGTTGCAGCACTCAAGGAGCTCGAGGAGCCCCTGGCAGTGGCAGCCCGCCGTGGCCTGCCCACCGATGAGGTTATCCCCAGCTACCTGCGCAACACCAAGTCTGAAAAGGCAGGTGCGTAGTAATGGCCAAGCGTATTCAGCCCAGCGACGCAAAGCTGGAAATCACCCAGGTCAAGTCCTATGTTGGTCAGAAGCAGAACATGCGCGACACCCTGCGTTCCCTGGGCCTCAAGCGCCCCGGCAACAAGGTAGTCCGCACTGCTGACCCCGTCACCGTTGGCATGGTTAACACCGTTGCTCACCTGGTGAAGGTTGAGGAGGTCAAGTAAAGATGGCAGAAGCTATCAAGATTCACGATCTGCGCCCGGCACCGGGTGCCCACAAGGCAAAGACCCGCGTTGGCCGCGGTGAAGGCTCCAAGGGTAAGACCGCAGGTCGCGGTACCAAGGGTACCAAGGCACGTTACCAGGTTCGTGCAGGCTTCGAAGGCGGCCAGCTGCCGCTGCACATGCGCCTGCCGAAGCTGCGCGGCTTCAAGAACCCCTTCCGCACCGAGTACCAGGTTGTTAACCTGGACCGCATCCAGGAACTGTTCCCCAACGGTGGCGACGTCACCGTCGAGGCACTGGTTGCTAAGGGTGCCGTTCGCAAGAACGAGCTCGTGAAGGTTCTGGGCAACGGCGAAATCTCCGTCAAGGTGAACGTTGTTGTTGACAAGGCATCGGCTTCCGCTATTGAGAAGATCGAGGCCGCTGGCGGTTCTGTAACCGTTAAGTAGTCTTCAAGACGAGAAAGCCCCCGTCCGTACACTGTACGGCGGGGGCTTTTTGCTGCTCGGAAAGACTCACAACGGGATATATTCCTGTATTCGTATATTTGAACGCTTGGTGTGCGCCACATTTGGCGTTCAAAAATCACGCTAAGAGAATATAAAAGCTACATAATCTGCTAGGGAGTTATCGTTACCCGCTCCAAACACGATAGACTGGAAGATGTGTTTACTGCGCCCTAAAACTCTTTGAGAGGGATGGGCGCCCCATAGACTTACAGGAGGACATGTGCTGAGCGCATTCGGGCGAGTCGTCAAGACCGCCGATTTGCGGCGTAAGCTGCTGTTTACCCTGGCAATGATTGTGCTGTACCGCGTGGGCACTTTCATCCCCGCGCCAGGCGTTTCCTACGGAAATGTACAGCAGTGTCTGAACGCCAATGTTACAAGCGGTGGCGTCTACGATATCGTCAACCTCTTCAGTGGTGGCGCACTGCTGCAGCTTTCGATCTTTGCCCTCGGCGTGATGCCGTACATTACCGCGTCCATTATCATCCAGCTGCTACGCGTGGTCATCCCGCGATTCCAGGAGCTGCACGATGAGGGCGCGCAGGGTCAGGCAAAGCTCACCCAGTACACCCGCTACCTGACCATCGCTCTTGCTCTGCTGAATGCAACCACCATCGTCTCGATGGCACGCTCTGGCGTTCTGCTGGGTAACTGCCCGGGCATCATCCCCCAGGACGACGTACTGCACATCCTGCTGATTATCGTCACCCTGTGTGCAGGTACCACCGTCATCATGTGGATGGGTGAGCAGATTACCGAGCGTGGCGTCGGCAACGGTATGTCCCTGCTGATCTTCACCTCCATCGCTTCCTCCTTCCCGAGCGCTCTGGGCTCTATCCAGCGCACCCACGGTTGGGGTATCTTCGCGGCTGTCTGCGGTATTGGCCTGCTGGTCATGCTTGCCGTGGTCTACGTGGAACAGTCCGTTCGCCGTATCCCCGTGCAGTATGCAAAGCGCATGATTGGTCGACGCACCATTGGCGGCACCAGCACCTACATCCCGCTGAAGGTCAACATGGCCGGCGTGATCCCGCTGATCTTCGCGTCCTCCCTGCTGACCCTGCCCGGCCTGATTGCCCAGTTCAACACCCCCACCGACGGCTCCACCCCGCCGGACTGGGTCAACTGGATTAACGCATACCTGGTGCGCGGCGATCACCCGCTGTACATTGCTCTCTACTTCTTCATGATTATTGGCTTCGCGTACTTCTACGTGGCGGTCACCTTCGACCCGGTAGAAGTAGCGGACAATATGAAGAAGTACGGTGGCTTCATTCCCGGCATCCGTGCGGGTAAGCCCACCGCGCGTTACCTCAGCTACGTACTCAACCGAATTACGTTGCCTGGCGCACTTTACCTGGGTGTAATTTCCATGATTCCCCTGGTAGCGCTTATCCTATTCAACGCAAACCAGAATTTCCCGTTCGGCGGCGCCTCGCTGCTGATCGTGGTGGGTGTTGGTCTTGATACTCTCAAGCAGATCAACGCTCAGCTCCAACAACGAAACTACGAAGGACTGCTCCGATGAACCGTCTGCTCATCGTCGGCCCTCCCGGTGCAGGTAAGGGCACCCAGGCCGTCAAGATCGCTGAAGCGCTGAAGATTCCCGCGATTTCCACCGGTGATATCTTCCGTAAGAACATCAAGGAAGAGACCGAGCTGGGCATGGAAGCGAAGTCGTACATCGACTCCGGCAACCTGGTTCCCGACTCTGTCACCAACAACATGGTGCGCGCACGTCTGGAGGAAAGCGACGTCGTCAACGGCTTCCTGCTCGACGGCTACCCCCGCAACACCTCCCAGGTGCACGAGCTAGACTCCATCCTCGAAGCCAAGGGTGAGAAGATCGATCGAGTTCTCCTGCTGGTTGCAGACAACGACGAACTCGTTGAGCGTCTGCTCAACCGCGCAGCAGAGCAGGGTCGTACCGATGACAACGAAGAGGTCATTCGTCACCGCCTGAAGGTCTACGAAGAAGAGACCGCACCGCTGATCGCAATCTACCGCGAACGCGGCATCGTCAAGGAAGTTAACGGCCTCGGCGAGATTGCTGAAGTCACCGAGCGCATCCTCGACGCTCTGAAGTAATCTTCTGCTGTACCCCCGCAATTTGAGGTGCATGATGCATCACAAAGACTTGCGGGGGTACAGTGCTGTCTGTAGAGTTCTAAGCTTGGGCGCACCGCCCCTATACCTAAGGAGCCAGAATGGCACGAGTCGAAATTAAAACCAATGCACAGCTTCAGCAGATGGCTCGTGCAGGAGTCATCACCAGCCGCGCGCTCGATGCGGCAGTGGCGGCAGCTCGCCCCGGCGCAACCACCGCAGAGGTGAACGCCGCTTTTGAACGCACCATGCTGGAACTGGGTGGCACCTCCAACTTCTACGGCTACTACGACTACCCGGCAACCGTATGCACCTCCGTCAACCATGAGGTCGTTCACGGCATCCCCGGCGACTACGTGCTCAAGGACGGCGACATCCTTTCTATCGACGGTGGCGCATACGTTATCGACCCCGCAACCAACCGCCAGTGGCACGGCGACTCGGCACGTACTGTGCTGGTCGGTGACAATGTGAGCGAAGCACGCGCAGAGCTCTCCGCCGTCACTCGCGAGGCAATGTGGCACGGCATCGCCGCTCTGGCAACCGCAAAGAAGGTCGGCGAAATCGGCCTTGCCATCGAAGCATATGTGACCGAAGAATACGGCGATAAGTACGGCATTATTGAAGACTACGTGGGCCACGGCATCGGTTCCCAGATGCATATGGCACCGGACGTACTGAACTACGCAGTGCGTGACATGGGGCCGAAGATCAAGCCCGGCATGGCTTTCGCTATTGAGCCGATGCTTGTGACTGGTTCCATCGAGACCAAGGTGCTCTCCGACGACTGGACCGTTGTAACCGTTGACGGCTCCGATGCCTGCCAGTGGGAGCACTCCGTTGCTGTGCATAGCGAAGGTATCTGGGTCCTGACTGCAGAAGACGGTGGTGCAAGCGAACTTGCTCGCTTTGGCGTAACCCCGGTTCCGATCCCCGCCTAAGTCCCACCACTAGGGGAGGGGTATCCACCTTTAGCTGCCCCACCTCCACCCGAAGAAACCGGCGAATCCGGTCCGGTGCGTGATAGCGCATCCGAAAGCATCCACATCACAAGGAAGAAGCTCCATGAGCGAAAC
Source organism: Rothia sp. HMSC066G02 (assembly GCF_001813145.1). NCBI lineage: Bacteria > Bacillati > Actinomycetota > Actinomycetes > Micrococcales > Micrococcaceae > Rothia > Rothia sp. HMSC066G02. The sequence goes on from NZ_KV811583.1 coordinate 215,233, forward strand.
TCTCAATAGCGGCGAGGCAACCGCACCCGCTGCGACCAAGGTGCCGGTTGAAATCTCGAACGTTCGCCCCGCACCCGGCCAGATTGCCCTGAAAGCACCGCGCCGTGCGAAGCCGCCCAAGCATATCGCTGACTTCGACATGGCTGGCCGCCGTGAATTTCTGAAGGAACTTGGCTACCAGTCGTTCCGTGCATCCCAGCTGTCCAAGCACTATTTTGAGCGTCTGGTCACTGACCCCGCTGAGATGACTGACCTGCCGGCTAAGGACCGCGAGCAGATGGTTGCACAGGCGATGCCTCAGCTTCTGACCCCGGTCCGTACCCTCGAGGCTGACGGTGGCGACACCCTGAAGGTTGTGCACCGCCTCTTTGATGGTGCGCTCATTGAGTCTGTCATCATGCGTTATGACAACCGCGTGACCATGTGCATCTCTTCGCAGGCTGGCTGCGGTATGAACTGCCCCTTCTGTGCGACCGGTCAGCAGGGTTTGACTCGCAACCTGTCCACCGCGGAAATTGTGGAGCAGGTCGTTGCCGGTGCCCGCTACCTGAAGCAGATGAAGGGCCTGGAAGAAGCAGAAGGCGGTTCTGAGGATACTCGTCCGCTGCGTGTTTCCAATATTGTCTTCATGGGTATGGGCGAGGCGCTTGCTAACTACAAGGCAACCATGGGTGCTGTGCACCGCCTGATTGACCCTTCGCCCGAGGGCCTCGGTATTTCTGCTCGCGGTCTGACCATGTCGACCGTGGGCCTGGTGCCGGGTATTCGTAAGTTTGAGCTGGAGAAGCTGCCCATTACTTTGGCGCTGTCTCTGCACGCTCCGGATGATGAGCTGCGTGATGAGCTGATCCCGATTAACCAGCGCTGGAAGGTCGACGAGACTCTGGACGCTGCGTACGACTACTACCGTACGACCGGCCGCCGCGTCTCCATTGAGTACGCGCTGATTCGCGATATTAACGATCAGGGCTGGCGTGCGGATCTGCTCGGTAAGAAGCTGGCGCAGCGCGGCCGTGGTTGGGTGCACGTGAACCCGATTCCGCTGAACCCGACCCCGGGTTCGAAGTGGACGGCATCCCGTAAGGGCGTTGAGCAGAACTTTGTGGAGCGTCTGCGTGCCCACGGTATTCCGACGACTATTCGTGATACTCGCGGTTCCGATATTGATGGAGCATGCGGTCAGCTTGCCGCTAAGGAAGACTAAGCAGTTGAGCTGTGACCGGTGAACGGTGCCCCTTTCCTGCGGAGGGAAGTCAATAAGACTTTCAGGAACGTGGGGGAGGGGCTTCTTCCTTTTAAACATTAAGTGCCTGATGTCATAAAAATCACGGTTGTTTTTCCACGGCCTTTGCCGTAGAGTTAACAGTTGGTTGTTTGTGCCAGTGTTAAGTGCGCCTTAAAACGCCCTATCGCCTCACCGAGGTGAGCTCACAAACAGAAGATACAATTGCCCGCCGCACCTGCGACGGGCACCGACGTTAGCGGAGGATATGGCTAAGAAAGACGGCGTCATCGAGATTGAAGGCTCTGTGGTTGAAGCTCTGCCCAACGCGATGTTCCGTGTTGAGCTGGATAACGGCCACAAGGTTCTCGCACACATCTCGGGCAAGATGCGTCAGCACTACATTCGCATCCTGCCTGAGGACCGAGTAGTAGTGGAACTGAGCCCCTACGACCTTTCCCGAGGTCGTATCGTCTACCGTTACAAGTAAACCCGAGATAAACGTCGCCCCTGGCGGCGTTTAAATCGTGTTCAAAGGGATAACGCAGTTCCCCAACGTAAGTGAGGGAACCTCTTATCTCGCCAGTAATCAAGTTGCAATCAAAAGGAATGCGATGAAGGTCAAGCCGAGCGTTAAGCCGATCTGCGATAAGTGCAAGGTGATCCGCCGTCACGGTGTGGTCATGGTGATCTGCGAAAACCCGCGCCACAAGCAGCGCCAGGGCTAATCCCTAGCAGCTGACTTCATAACCGCCCCAACAGGGGGCGGAATTGTCATAGGCACCGCTCCGAAGCAACGCCCACGAGGCGACTTCGGATACCTCCGGACTCAGAGGCCGGGGACCGGGTCAGAACAACCCGGGCAGTGATGCTATAGACCTCTGGAAAACAACAAGGAGAAGCCAGTATGGCACGTCTCGCTGGAGTTGATATTCCCCGCGAAAAGCGCGTGGAAGTTGCTCTCACTTACATCTACGGCGTGGGCAAGACCCGTGCACACGAAACCCTCGCTGCTACCGGCGTCAACCCTGACACCCGCGTCAAGGACCTGACTGACCAGGAGCTCGTGGCACTTCGTGACTTCATCGAAGGCAACTACAAGGTTGAAGGTGATCTTCGCCGCGAGGTTGCAGCTGACATCCGCCGTAAGGTTGAAATCGGTTCCTACCAGGGCCTGCGCCACCGCCGCGGCCTGCCGGTTCACGGTCAGCGCACCAAGACTAACGCACGTACCCGCAAGGGCCCGAAGCGTACCGTCGCAGGTAAGAAGAAGTAAGCAACGTTGCTCTGTTGGATATCTCTATCCGACCAACGTATTAGAAAACCTTTGTAGGAGAATCAAAAATGCCTCCCAAGACTCGCGCTGCGGCAGCTCGTAAGACCAACCGCCGCAAGGTTAGCAAGAACATCGTTGCTGGTCAGGCTCACATCAAGTCGACCTTCAACAACACCATCGTCTCCATCACCGATCCCACCGGTGCAGTGATCTCCTGGTCCTCCGCTGGCGACATGGGCTTCAAGGGCTCCCGTAAGTCCACCCCCTACGCCGCACAGCTGGCTGCTGAGGCTGCTGCAAACCGCGCCAAGGAGCACGGCGTCCGCAAGGTTGACGTGTTCGTCAAGGGCCCCGGTTCCGGTCGCGAAACCGCAATCCGCTCCCTGCAGGCTGCAGGCCTCGAGGTCGGTTCGATCCAGGACGTTACCCCCGTTGCACACAACGGTTGCCGTCCCCCGAAGCGCCGCCGCGTCTAATTAGGTCTCGACCTAATCCCTCGACGGGTACACTCCGCACGGAGCTGTACCCGGAGAGTACAGACACCCGTCTGCTTCCTAAGATATGTTTTCCCCAACCTGTGGGCTCATATAGCGGAGCTCACCGAAAGGAAACAAAGTGCTTATTGCACAGCGCCCCACTCTGACTGAAGAGGTCGTAGCGCCCAACCGCTCGCGCTTCACCATCGAGCCTCTGGAGCCCGGTTTCGGCTACACCATGGGTAACTCCCTCCGCCGTACTCTGCTGTCCTCCATCCCCGGCGCCGCTGTTACCAGCGTCCGCATTGATGGCGTACTGCACGAGTTCAGCACCGTTCCCGGCGTGACCGAGGACGTCACTGAGATCATCTTGAACATCAAGAAGCTCTCCATCTCTTCTGAGAACGACGAGCCCGTCGTGGCCTACCTGCGCAAGCAGGGCGAAGGTGAACTGACCGCAGGCGACATCGAGGTTCCCGCTGGCGTGGAGATCCACAACCCGGAACTGCACCTGGCAACCCTGAACGCCTCGGCAAACTTCAACGCTGAGCTGGTTATCGAGCGCGGTCGCGGCTACGTGACTGCAGCTCAGAACAAGGTCGGCGATGGCGAGATTGGCCGTATCCCGGTTGACTCCATCTACTCCCCGGTTCTGAAGGTTACCTTCAGCGTGAACGCGACCCGTGTTGAGCAGCGCACCGACTTCGACAGCCTGACCCTGGACGTCGAAACCAAGGAAGCCATCGCACCGCGTGACGCCGTTGCTTCTGCAGGCAGCACCCTGGTCGAGCTCTTCGGCCTTGCACGTGAGCTGAACATTGCAGCTGAGGGTATCGAAGTTGGCCCGTCGCCCGCCGACGAGTCCATGGCCGCTGATTTGGCACTGCCGATCGAGGACCTGAACATGTCCGTCCGCTCCTACAACTGCCTCAAGCGCGAGGGCATCCACACCGTGGGTGAGCTCGTGACCCGCAGTGAAGCTGACCTGATGGATATCCGTAACTTCGGTGCTAAGTCCATTGACGAGGTCAAGGCAAAGCTCATCGAGCTCGGCCTGGCTTTGAAGGACTCCCCTCCCGGTTTCGAGCCTGCTGCACGCCCGCTTGATGACGAAGACGGTTCCGGCGAATAATTTCGACCGAATAGTTCACCCGGTTCCACCGGGATCAGTCAAACTTGATTCCCTAAGAGGCTCCGCTGCTGGGGCGTTAGGGAACGCAACTATGGAGATTTAACTATGCCTACTCCCACTAAGGGTCCCCGCCTCGGCGGTTCCCCGACCCACGAGCGCCACATGCTCAACAACCTGTCGGCGCAGCTGTTCCAGCACAAGCGCATCACCACCACCCTGACCAAGGCAAAGCGCCTGCGTCCGGTGGCAGAGCGCTTCATCACCTTCGGTAAGAAGGGCGACCTGGCTGCTCGCCGTCGCGTGCTGCGTTCCATCACCGACAAGTCCGTCGTGCACGAGCTCTTCACCGTTATTGCTCCGGCAATGGCAGAGCGCCCCGGTGGTTACACCCGCATCATCAAGATCGGTAACCGTAAGGGTGACAACGCTCCCATGGCAGTCATCGAGCTCGTCATGGAGCCCGTTGCAACCAAGGGTGCAGTTGCTGAGGCAACCAAGGTTGCTGAGAAGGCAGCTGAGGCTCCCAAGGCTGAAGCAGCTGAGGGCCTGCCCGCAGGTTCCCACGCACCCCTGGAGTCCGGCGAGGCTCCCGAGGGCTTCGAGGTTAAGGGTAACGCCGATTCCATGAAGTACCACGTGCCCGGTTCCCGCTGGTACTCCAGCACCAAGGCTGAAATCTGGTTCGACTCCGCTGAGTCGGCAGAGGCTGCAGGTTACGCCCCCGCAGGTGGCGCAGCAGCACAGAAGGTTTCCGAGTAATACGGATCCCAGCTGATTTAGGCTAAGCCTAAAATATGTCAATCCGCCGTCCACTGCTGTGGGCGGCGGATTGGTGTATCTGCATACTTAAGAGGACACGGTTCTTTGCGCATTCGCTATCCAAGAGCCGGCCCGTAGTCTTCAATCGTCCTTTACCGCTGAAAGGCACACCAATGCATAACGCTACTTCTTTAGAGAATTACGAAGAGCAGCCCTTCACCGCTACGCACCGCGTGCGAATTGATTGTGCTTACGACGGTTCTCTTTTCAGCGGGTGGGCAGCCCAGCCGAACCTGGTCACCGTGCAGGGAGTTATCGAGAACGCCCTCGAGCTGATTCTGCGGGCGCCTCACCGTGTGGTGGTTGCGGGTCGAACGGATGCGGGAGTCCACGCAGAAGCCCAAACCTTGCACTGCGATCTGAGTGATGAGGACTGGACTCGCCTGCAAGGCCGAACGGGGGAGGACGATCCGACGGCTGCCCTGGGACGCCGCCTCACCGGTGCCCTGCAACGCTGCCTCTACGATGCGGAAGAGCAGTTGAATTTGCCGAAGAACGTTCGCGGTATTCTGCAGGGTGCTATTCAGATTCACCGCGTGAGCGAAGTTTCTTTTGAATTTGATGCACGCTTCTCGGCTACCGGTCGCCGCTACGTATATCGCGTTGCAGATGGCGCGGCGGACGGTCTTAACCCTCTGCACCGTACCTACACCTGGGCGGTACCTGAGCACCTGGATTGTGCTGATCTTAACCAGTCGGCCCAGCAGCTACTCGGCCTGCGTGATTTTCTCTCCTTCTGCAAGCCGCGTGAAGGAGCGACCACGATTCGTGAGCTGCGAGAGCTTAGCTTCACTCGTACTGAAAGTGGCCTTATTGAGGTGCGTGTGGTGGCTGATGCCTTCTGTCATCACATGGTGCGTTCACTTGTGGGTGCGCTGGTACTCTACGGCACGGGTAAACGTGACGCCGCCTGGTTGCGTGAGCGGATCGAGAACCCGGGACGCGAGGCTTCGCTGACTCTGGCGCCTCCCCATGCTCTGGCACTAGCTGAGATTTACTACCCTGCCCCGGAGTTGTATGGAGAGCAGGCGGAACGTGCTCGAGCAAAGCGTGAGGACCACGAAGTACAGAGCGCTTAACGCCCTGTATATATTGAGCCCCGTCACGTTGCTCATGCACCGTGAAGCGTCGCGGGGGAGCGCAACTACCTCAGGTGAATTACACGGATGGAATTTAAAATGTGTTTAAGGCAAAAAAAGCCCTATTTTTAAGGCTTTGGCGGTGGATTAAGCACTCGACGTCCTGTATAGTCTTGATATGTTGTGCGTGTTCTACCCGAGCGCGCTCTAAATCGCTGTCTAGTTGCAGGACGTTAAGGCGGTATAGAGTACGGGCAGAACGGGCGGCAGCTCGGTCCTCACCCGGGTGTTCGTCATGCACGTAAGTAAAAGGCGCGATACCCAACTAAGCGCCGTATGTACATTTCGAGACAAAGGCCAATATTTTGCGCACTTATACTCCCAAGCCCGGCGAAGTCGAGCGCCAGTGGCACGTCATTGACGCCACCGACGTTGTTCTCGGCCGCCTCGCAAGCCAGACCGCTATCCTGCTGCGCGGTAAGCACAAGCCGACTTTTGCTCCCCACGTTGACACCGGTGACTTCGTTATCATCGTGAACGCTGAGAAGGTCGCCCTGACCGGTGCAAAGCTCGAGCAGAAGCGTGCATACCGCCACTCGGGTTACCCCGGCGGTCTGAAGTCCGTGAACTACGCAGAGCTGCTTGAGACCAACCCCGTTCGCGCGGTTGAGAAGGCTGTTAAGGGCATGCTGCCCAAGAACAAGCTTGCTGCACAGCAGCTCAAGAAGCTGAAGGTCTACGCTGGCCCCGAGCACCCGCACGCGGCACAGCAGCCCAAGACCTACGAATTCAACCAGGTCGCCCAGTAATTCGGGCCTACGAAGAAACAATAGGAGAAATCGTGGCTCAGAACGAAGAGCAGATCGTAGTCGAGGAAGAGCTGACCAGCTACACCTCGGAGTCCGCTACCCCCGCAGCGGCTAAGGCAGCACGTCCGGCACTGACCGTTGCAGGCGCAGCAGTTGGTCGCCGCAAGGAAGCAGTGGCACGCGTTCGCGTTGTGCCCGGTTCCGGTAACTGGACCATCAACGGTCGTAGCCTGGAAGACTACTTCCCCAACAAGCTGCACCAGCAGGACGTCAACCAGCCCTTCAAGCTCCTGGAGCTCGAGGGTGCATACGACGTCATCGCACGCATCAACGGTGGTGGCCCCTCCGGTCAGGCAGGTGCTCTGCGCCTGGGTATCGCTCGTGCACTGAACGAGATTGACCGCGAGAACAACCGCCCCGCACTGAAGAAGGCTGGTTACCTGACCCGTGACGCACGCGTCATCGAGCGTAAGAAGGCTGGTCTTAAGAAGGCACGCAAGGCTTCGCAGTTCTCCAAGCGTTAATCGCTGGTTTTCACGAAGCGTTACGCCCCGCTTCTCCTTCGGGAGAGTCGGGGCGTTTTGCGTATCTACTCACCGTGAGCGTTACAAGGTTATAGGGTGCATATAACTGTTACGTTTGTTCATCGAAGAGCACACCGGTAGAGTTAAAGAGTCAAAGCAGACAGGAAGAAAAGAGTACTCATGGCAGAGCAGAATCCCTCCACCCAGCCCGAAGAGAAGGCAGTGGAGGCTCCTCAGACTGAAGCCCACCAGCACGCCGCTGGAGGCGCACACGCACACACCGGTTCTGAGAAGAAACAAGCCATCAAGGAAGCCCTGAAGCCCCAGGCACGCCGTACCTCCGTCGTTGAAGACTACTCGGCAGAGCTGGACGAAATGGCTTCCCTCACCCGCGCCCTCGGCAAGGACAAGAAGGACGACGAAACCTCGCAGGCATGGAAGAAGGGTTACCCCTACGACACCAAGCTCAGCCGTAAGGCATACGAGAAGGAAAAGCGCGCCCTGCAGATTGAGCTGCTGAAGCTGCAGCTCTGGGCTAAGTCCACCGGTCAGAAGATTCTCATCATCTTCGAAGGCCGTGACGCAGCAGGTAAGGGCGGCTCCATCAAGCGCTTCACCGAGCACCTGAACCCCCGTGGCGCTCGCGTTGTGGCACTGGAGAAGCCGACCGACATCGAGCAGACCCAGTGGTACTTCCAGCGCTACATCAAGCACCTGCCCTCCGGCGGCGAAATCGTCCTGATGGACCGCTCCTGGTACAACCGTGCCGGCGTTGAGCGCGTTATGGGCTACTGCACCCAGGCACAGTACTTCGAGTTCATGCGCGAAGTTCCGGACCTGGAGCGCATGCTGGTGAACTCCGGTATCCATATCATCAAGTTCTGGTTCTCCGTCACCCGCGAAGAGCAGCTCGCACGCTTCACCTCCCGCCGTACCGACCCGGTCCGCCAGTGGAAGCTTTCCCCCACCGACCTGGCATCTCTGGACAAGTGGGACGACTACACCGCGGCAAAGGAAGCAATGTTCTTCTACACCCACACCGGTGACGCCCCCTGGACCGTTATCAAGTCCAACGACAAGAAGCGCGCACGTCTGGAAGCAATGCGTTACGTGCTCTCCCAGTTCGACTACCCCTCCAAGGACGAGGCAGTCGTGGGCGAGCTCGACTCGCTGATCGTTCGCTCCGCATCACACGTCTTCGAGGACGAGTCCGGTGACTCCCCCGACGGCTTCCCCGTCGTCAAGTAAGCGTGGATAAATAGGGGAGAATAAAAACTCAACCCTACGGCGATAGAGCCGCCAAATAGCTTGCATTATGAAGGTGCCTGTCTCTCTTTTCCCAACCCCGGGAACGGAGAGCAGGCACCTTTGCGCGTCTGCAGAAATATTAGCTATGAAGCAGATATATAGCCGCTGAAAATCACTTTCTGATTATGAAGAATTTACGGTGTATGCGCCTAAGCAGAGTTACGCACAACGTAAAATAAAAGGGTGACTGAACGACTTTTTGGAACCGACGGCGTACGCGGTCTGGCAAACGATGTAATTACTCCCGCCCTGGCTATGGAGCTCGCGCAGGCGGCTTCTATTGTTCTGGGCTTTGACACGGTAGAAGAGGGCGTACGCCCCCGTGCCGTGATTGCAAATGACTCCCGATCCTCTGCAGACTTTATTGTCTCTGCGATGAAGGCTGGCTTCGCTAGCGCAGGTGTTGACGTGCTGGACGCCGGCATTGTCCCCACCCCCGCAGCAGCTTACCTGGTGGCACACACCGGTGCTGACTTCGGCGTGATGATTTCTGCATCGCACAACCCGGCAGCGGACAACGGTATTAAGTTCCTGGCCCGAGGCGGCCAGAAGCTGGAAGACTCCGTTGAGGACGCCATTGAGCGCGTTTACCGTGAGAAGTCCTTCCGCTACCCGACCGGTGGTGCTGTGGGTACCGTCAAGCCCCTGGAGAACGGTACCGAGGCTTACGTGAAGCACCTGGTCTCCACCCTGCCTGAAGGCAAGCCCCTCGCAGGCAAGAAGATTGTTCTGGACTGCGCAAACGGTGCGGCATACGCAGCATCTCCCGCAGCTTTCGAAGCGTTGGGTGCAGAGGTTGTCGCACTGGCTGTAGAGCCCAACGGCACCAACATCAACGACGGCGTGGGGTCCACCCACCCCGAGAAGCTGCAGGCGGCTGTCGTTGAGCACGGCGCGGACCTCGGCATCGCCCACGACGGCGACTCCGACCGTTGCCAGGCAGTTGACGAAAAGGGCAACCTGGTAGACGGCGACCAGATCATGGCTATCCTGGCTGTTGCCGCTAAGCGCGAAGGTAAGCTCGCAAAGGACACTCTCGTCGCAACCGTGATGAGCAGCCTGGGTCTGGAACTGTACCTGCGCGAGCACGGTATTACCCTGGGCCGTACTGCTGTGGGCGACCGTTACGTCCTCGAGTCCATGCGCGAGCACGGCTACAACCTTGGCGGCGAGCAGTCCGGCCACGTTATCATGAGCGACTACGCAACCACCGGTGACGGCGTTCTGACCGGCATCCAGCTGGCTGCAGAGGTGGCTCGTAGCGGTCAGACCCTCTCGGAGCTGGCATCCCGTATGCAGCCCACCCCGCAGCGCCTGATTAACGTCAAGGGCGTTGACCGTGCGGCTGTGAAGACCAATGAGGCGCTCGCTACCGCTGTGAGCGAGGCTGAAGGTGTACTGGGTGAGAGCGGCCGCGTGCTGCTGCGTGCATCCGGCACCGAGCCTCTGGTTCGCGTCATGGTTGAAGCTGCAACCCAGGAGCAGGCTGATGAGGTTGCTCAGCAGCTGGCTGACGTTGTAGCTAAGGAACTGGCACTCTAAACGTATTCTTCCGGTGCGAAGACCGCAGTGGAGGATAGAGAAGGGCTGGGAAGGTGTTACCTTCCCAGCCCTTCTTCGTTATCTTGGGCGGGGGAGGGGGGGGGGGGACGAGGATACGGAAAACCCCCGTATCCACAGGGGATACGGGGGTCTAAAAAATTAGTGGTAGAGAGCAGAGAAATTACTTCTTTGCCAGAGCGTCGCGGATCTCCTTCAGGAGGTCAAGCTCGGTCTCTTCCTCTTCTTCAGCAGCCTCGTCTTCAGCCTTCTTCTTAGCCAGTGCGAGTTCAGTCAGCTTCTGAGTGGGCACAACAACTGCGAAGTAGACAGCAGCTGCAATCAGGATGAAGTTGACAATAGCGGTTAGGAACACGCCAACCTTGATCTGGCCGAAGACCAGGAACTCGTCGAAGTTGGGGGAGCCAACCAGCATGGAGATAGCCGGCATCAGGACGGCCTGGACAAGCGAGGTCACCACAGCGGTGAAGGCGGTACCCATAATCAGACCAACTGCGAGGTCGATGACGTTACCGCGGATCAGAAAATCTTTAAAACCCTTAAGCATGAGATATAGAATAGCGCCTTTTCACCTCAGAAAATGCCATATTCTGAGAAAATTTTCATTGTAAAGCATGTGTTTTTCTTCACAGTGGTCCTATGGCGCCCGATACTTAAAGTCTAGCTCACATGAACCTGAGCAAAAATCTCTAAAACCTGCGAAAAACCGCGGATTTACGGGGTGTGTATGCGAAAAAATATGCATCTACTGTGCCTATTTATTCCCGGTACGAAACCTAGAAATACGACACACATCACCGCTTAGCGCACCTGGCAAAGCTGAAAGCTTAGCCCAGAGCCTAGCTCGCACTTGCATAATCGGGTGCCGCACCCGTACCGATAAACTCCTCAAAAGTCTTCGCACCCGAAGACACATACTCCTGAGCAATCTGCACACCCACATAACGGTAATGCCACGGCTCAAAACGATAACCGGTCACCGACTGACGACCATCAGGGAAACGCAAAATATATCCGTAACGCGGAGCATTCTTCGCCAACCACTGACCAGCCAGCGTATCGCGGTAACACTCCTCCAAGCGGCAACCTTCAGGAGAGGCAAAATCAATCGCCAAACCCGTCTGATGCTCCGAATAGCCGGGACGTGCAGACAACTGGTCCGCTACCTGCTGACCGTTCACCGAAACCCAATACTGATAGGTCTGCTGCTGCACCGCATACGAACGATACGCGCTAGAAACAAGCAGAGTCACGCCGTCGGTCGCCGCCGCATCAATCATCGTGTCCGCCGCCTTAGCCGCCTCAGCACGCAATTGATGACCGTAGAACTCCACCAGGTCACTCGGCTCCCAATCCTGCTGCGCAAAGGGACGCATCTTATTCACGAGGCAACGCAAAGAATCCGGCTGAGACTCAACACTCGGCTGAGCAAGCGCCAACGGGGAAGAAGACACGCTCGCAGAAGCCGAAGCACTTGCAGAAGCACTGGTAGCAGAAGCAACAGGGGAGGGCGCGGCAGAAGATGCCGACGCAGCGGAAGAGGCGCTAGAAGAAGCCGCCGAAGCCGCCGCAGACTCAGAAGCACTCGCAGCAGAAGATGAAGAAGACGCACCCTGACCCTGCGAGCCACAAGCCGCCAACAAGGCGGTACCGCCAACCCCCAAAGCGGCACCCAAGAGAGTGCGGCGGTTCAGCGCAGAACTATTAAGAGACTCCTGAGCGGTAGACGTACGGTGCAGAGACTTCACAATAACTCCTCATCATGGCGTAGATGCAAACAAAAAGCGCCAGAAGCCTAAACCCACCCCGCGAGGGAGTGGAGCCTCCGGCGCCTTCTACTAGAATGCACCACAAACGCGCTACACAGGCAACTAAAAGCCGCACACGAACGATAAAAACCTAAAGAACCTCTAGTTCTTACGCAGAAGAACCTGCTCCACGGTATGCTCGGCGCCCTTCTGCAGAATCAAATGCGCACGAGCACGAGTAGGCAAAACATTCTGCAACAGATTCGGCTCATTCACGCTCTTCCAAATGCCGGTCGCAACCTCAACCGCCTGCTCATCGCTCAGCTCCGCATAACGCTTGAAATACGACTCCGGATTCGCAAAAGCCGAAGAACGCAGAGTCAAGAAACGATTCACATACCAGCGCTCAATATCTTCAGTGCGGGCATCCACATAAATAGAGAAATCAAAGAAATCACTCAGCGTCAGATCAGAAGTCTCCGGCCCCTCAGCCTGAGAAGGCGCCAAAACATTCAAACCCTCAAGAATCAGCACATCCGGTGCCGTGACCTCAATATGCTCATCCGGCATGATGTCGTAATACAGGTGCGAATACTTCGGCGCCACCACACGCTCAGCACCGGACTTCACCTGCGACACAAAATTCAACAGAGCACGGCGATCATAAGACTCCGGGAAACCCTTACGGTGCATAATGCCGCGACGCTGAAGCTCCGCGTTCGGGTACAAGAAACCATCCGTCGTCACTAGCTGAACATTAGGAGTAGACGGCCAGCGACTCAAAAGAGCCTGCAAAATACGCGCCGTGGTCGACTTACCCACAGCAACAGAGCCCGCCACACCAATAATGAACGGGACACGCCGCTGAGACACATGTAGAAAATCATTCGTCATATGGTTCAGTGAAGAAGCAGCAGTCACATACAGATTCAGAAGACGAGAAACCGGCAGATAAATACGCTGCACCTCTTCAAGGTCGACAGTTTCACCCAGGCCTCGAAGAGACTCAATTTCCTCAGCGCTGAGGGGAACAGCAATCTCATCGGCTAGGTGCGACCAACGGGAACGGTCTAGATGCATGAAGCGGTCATCGCTAGAAAAATACGGTGCGGTGCTCATTTATCTAAGTGTACGAACTTTCAGCCCGCGGGGAAAATACCCGCCCTCACGGTTTGTTTGAAGAAATAAATTTATGAGAAGAAAAGGACAAAACCCAATAAAGCTAGGAAAGCCACAATAAACGTGACGTATAACGGTATTTCACCGTGCGCATATCTGGATACTTGTGGGATAAACTTATAGCATGTGTGGAATCGTAGGATATGTAGGTCTGGACACTGCTCCGGACGGTAACAAGTTTGATCACAACGCATACGATGTGGTCCTCGAAGGTCTGCGCCGCCAGGAATACCGCGGCTATGACTCTGCTGGCGTGGCAGTTGTAAGCCCCGACGGCATCGTATTCCGTAAGAAGGCAGGCAAGCTCCTGAACCTTGAGAACGAGGTCAAGGAACACCCCCTGCCGGACTCCCAGATTGGTATCGGTCACACCCGTTGGGCAACCCACGGTGGACCCACCGACAACAACGCTCACCCCCACGTTGTCGACAACGGCCGCCTCGCCGTCGTTCACAACGGTATTATCGAAAACTTCGCCGAACTGCGTGCCGAACTGCTCGCCGAAGGCGTAGAGTTCGCATCCCAGACCGACACCGAGGTAGCTGCAGCAACCATCGCAAGCATCTACAACAAGCTCGGTACCGGTGACCTCACCGAGGCAGTACGCGTCGCATCCAACCGCCTCGAAGGTGCATTCACCATCCTGGCTATCCACGCCGACCACCCGGACCGCGTCGTGGCAACCCGCCGCAACTCCCCGCTGGTCATCGGCCTGGGCGAGAACGAGAACTTCCTCGGTTCGGACGTCTCCGCGTTCATTGACTACACCAAGGAAGCCGTCGAGATGGGTCAGGACCAGATCGTGACCATCACCGGCACCGACTACTCCATCATTGACTTCGAAGGTAACCCCGCAGAGGGCAAGCCCTTCCACATCGAATGGGACGCAGCAGCAGCTGAAAAGGGCGGCTTCAACTCCTTCATGGAGAAGGAAATCCACGAGCAGCCCGCAGCCGTCGAGCAGACTCTCATGGGCCGCCTCGACGAGAACGGTAACCTCACCCTCGACGAACTGAACATTGACGACTCGGTGCTGCGCAGCATCGACAAGATCATCGTCGTCGCATGTGGTACCGCAGCATACGCAGGCCAGGTGGCACGTTACGCCATCGAGCACTGGTGCCGCATCCCCACCGAGGTCGAGCTCGCACACGAGTTCCGCTACCGCGACCCCATCGTGAACGAGAAGACCCTCATCGTGGCACTCTCGCAGTCCGGTGAAACCATGGACACCCTGATGGCAGTGCGCCACGCACGCGAACAGGGCGCAAAGGTTATCTCCATCTGCAACACCCACGGCTCGACCCTGCCCCGCGAATCCGACGCTGCGCTGTACACCCACGCAGGCCCCGAAATCGCAGTGGCATCCACCAAGGCATTCCTGGCACAGATCACCGCAGCATACCTGCTCGGCCTGTACTTGGCACAGCTGCGCGGCAACAAGTACAAGGACGAAATCGCTTCGATCCTCGCCGAGCTGCAGAACATGCCCGCAAAGATTCAGAAGGTCATCGACAACGACACCCAGGTCAAGGAACTGGGCGTCGAAATGAAGGATGCCTCCTCCGTGATCTTCCTCGGCCGCCACGTGGGCTTCCCCGTCGCAATGGAAGGCGCACTCAAGCTCAAGGAAATCACCTACATCCACGCTGAAGGCTTCGCAGCAGGCGAGCTCAAGCACGGCCCCATCGCACTGATCGATGAAGGCCAGCCGGTCATCGTAGTGGTTCCCTCCGCAAACGGTCGCGACTCCCTGCACGGCAAGGTCGTCTCCAACATCCAGGAAGTGCGCGCTCGCGGCGCCTTCACCATCGTCATCGCCGAGGAAGGCGACGAGGCCGTCAAGCCCTACGCAGACCGCCTCATCACCGTCCCGGCATGCCCCTCGCTGCTGCAGCCCCTGCTGGCAACTGTGCCCCTGCAGATCTTCGCATGCGCACTGGCAGAAGCTAAGGGCCTGGACGTTGACCAGCCGCGTAACCTCGCAAAGTCCGTGACCGTGGAGTAGTCCTCAGAAGTAATCATCTGGAGTAATCCTCGGAAATCGCCTCGGCGATAACGAAAGGGCGGTGGTTGAGTTCTCTAAGAACTCAACCACCGCCCTTGTCGTTTAATCGGGCGGTTATTCGTGGATTAACCAACACAAATGACGCTGTGAAACAGGCATCAACCATGCGTCATATTTGACGCTATCCCACCTAAAAGAAACGAATCTCGCTAGACTTAAAACAAGAGAAACCGCAAACAGGACGCGGTTACCACCCCTACCGTAAAAGGTGCAGCTCATGATCATGGGAATCGGCGTAGATACCGTCAACATTGAACGATTCGAGCGAATCGTGACCGAAACACCAGCCTTCGTCCGCCGCGTCTTCACCCCCAACGAACGCACCCGGAACGTACGCTCCCAAGCCGTACGATTTGCCGCCAAAGAAGCCGTCGCAAAAGTACTCGGAGCACCCGCCGGACTCAACTGGCAAGACTGCGAAGTCGCCACCGCCGAAAGCGGCCAGCCCTACCTCATCATTCAGGGCACCATCGCCCGCCGAGCCAAAGAACTCGGCATCAACCGCATCCACCTCTCGCTGACCCACGACGAACCCATGGCCATCGCCATCGCAACCGCCGAATACCTCAGCGACGCAGAACTGGCGCACCTGCAAAAGTTCAACCCCGAAAGCTACCGACTCAGCGTCATCGCCGGCGACGACACCGACGAAAACTAACGCCACCGACGATTAACGCAGAGCCACATCAACACCACACCCGGTGACCCCTAAGGCCCGCACGGTGCCACCCAAGGAGACAGCAATGAAGCTCATCTACACTGCTTCCCAGGTACGCGAAGCAGAAAAGCCCTACATCGAAGCCGCCGACTACGACGGCTACCTCATGCAACGCGCCGCAGACGCCGTCGCAGCCGAAGCACAGGAGCTACTCCACGGCAAAGACACAGCAAAAATCCTGCTGCTCATCGGCCCGGGCAACAACGGTGCAGACACCATCTACGCCGGCGCCCGCCTCAGCGCCAAGGGACACCGCGTTGATGCAGTCATCTTCGACTCCAGCGAAAAGAACCTCGAACTCATCGCCCGCGAAGGCGGCGAAGGCACCCGCGTGCTCGACCCCGAACATACCCTCGAACAGCTTGCAGGCTACGACCTGACCATTGACGGCATCCTGGGTACCGGCTCCAGCGGCGCCGTACGCGGTAGCGCCGGTGAATACCTTGGCGTACTCCGCGCCGCGCAGCTCGACGGTAAGCTCGGCGCAGTCCTCGCCGTCGACACCCCCTCCGGAGTCGACAACAACCGCGGAACCGTGCACGAACCCTCCCTGCGTGCCGACCGCACCGTCACCTTCATCGGTCACAAGCTGCCGGCAGGCACCAGCCACAGCGTCCACTCCGGAGACATCAAACTCTACGACCTGGGCGTGCCCGAAGCCCTCGACGCCCACAAGCCCGCCCTGCGTGTTCTCGACCGCGAAGACTACCGCGAACTCATCGAAATCCCCGACGAGCACTCCCACAAGTACACTCGCGGCGTACTCGGCATGCTCACTGGAAGCCTCGAATACCCCGGCGCAGCCCTCATGAGTGTGCGTGCTGCCCTCAACACCGGCGTTGGTATGGTTCGCTTCGGTGCCAACTCCCACGAGCTACGCCAGCTCATGATTGCCCACAACCCCGAAACCGTCTACTTCAGTGGCGCCCCCGCCCTGCAGAGGGTCACCGTCTGGGCCGGCGGCTCCGGCTCTAGCCACGACTCGCTGGACAAGAACCGCTACCTGCTCCACTCGCCCGAACCCGCCATCCTCGACGCGGGCGCCTGCGACCTGGCGGCAGAATACCTGGCAACCGGTAAGCACCTCGGCTCCCACAAAATCCTCACCCCGCACGCCGCAGAGCTCGAACGCTTCCTGCGTATCGTGCACGAGCTCGCCCCCGAAACTTGGAAGAAGCACCTGGGCGACGCCATCGTACCCAGCCGCAAGGATATCGACGCAGAACCCTTCCGCTGGGTGCGCGCCGCCTCCGAACTTTCCGGCGCCACTGTCATGCTCAAGGGCGGCTACACGCTCATTGCGGCACCCAACGGCGCCACCTACAGCGTTGCCGGAGGAAGCCCCTGGCTCGCCACCGCAGGCAGCGGCGACACCCTCACCGGCATCTACGGCGCCCTGCTTGCCCAAACCGTAGCCGCCTTCGACGTCCGCGGAGAAGCCCTGGAAGACTGCACCTACGCCTCCATCGGTGCGCTCGCAGTCTACCTGCACGGTGAAGCCGCACGCGCCAGCACCACCGGAAGCGTCAAGGACGCGCTGCTGGGCCCCGCCCCGGCAACCCGCGTCGCGGAGATGCTCCCCGAAGTCATTGCGCGACTCATCGCCGAATAGGGCAGAGGCGCCCAGTACGCCGCCTCCAGCCTAACGCCCTCCAGAGATTCTAGAGCGTCTCTCAATGAACCAGGCAGAAGGCACAAAGGAAGGGGCGTGAATCCACCGGAAATGGATTCACGCCCCTTCTGTGCGTTTATATCAATGGATGATGCCAAGCTGCCTGTGCCGGAACAGCATCTTCAAAAACGGCATACATACCAGCGAGAGACCCCCAACTCTTCTTAGTACGCGCCTTCCTTAGCGAAAACCGCACGGACAGTACGCAGAAGAATAATGAGGTCACCGGTAAGCGACCAGTTCTCAACATAGTAGAGATCCAGACGAACCGACTCTTCCCAAGAAAGGTCACTACGGCCAGAAACCTGCCACAGACCGGTAATACCGGGCTTCACCAGCAGACGGCGGTACGCAATGTCCTCGTACTGCTCAACTTCCTCAACCAGCGGAGGACGCGGACCCACCAGCGACATATCGCCAATGAACACGTTCCACAGCTGAGGCAACTCATCAATCGAGTACTTACGGATGAACTTGCCGATGGGGGTAATACGCGGGTCGTCCTTCATCTTGAAGAGCACACCATTACCCTCGTTCTGCTCCAGGAGGCGCTTCTTAACCTCTTCGGCGTCAGTACGCATCGAACGGAACTTCACCATCTTGAACATTTCACCGTTCAGACCCACACGGTTCTGCAGGAAGAAGACCGGACCGCCATCACGCTTGACCAGCAGCGCCACCACCAGGAACAGCGGAGACAGCAGAATCAAACCCAGACCCGAAGACACAACATCCACAGCGCGCTTGAAGAACGCCGACAGACCGGTAATACGCGGCGTCGACACGTGCACCAGCGGCAGACCATTCAGCGGCTGCATGTGCATACGCGGACCAGCAATATCGGTCGTCGCAGGAGCCATAATCAGCGAAATATGCGCATCAGCAAGCTTCCAACCCAGCAGACGAACCTGATCCGGGCTCAAGTGGTGACCATTCGTAACCGCGACCATGTGAATATCGTTCTCGCGGATGGCCTCCATAATGTCAGCCGGAGAAGTGCTGTAACCAAGGACCGGAATCGGAGCGCCAGCAACAGTAGTACCCGGGGTGAAACCGGGCAGGTAGAACGCAGCGGGGGACAGGCCGGAAGCAACCACATCCTTCAGGTTCTTGTACAGGTGCTGACCGGTCGTCACATCAGAAATAATCATGACGCGAGTCAACGCACGACCGCGAGTACGCGAACGCACCAGACCCTGACGAATCAGCCAACGCTCAACGAGCAGAAGGAACAGACCCAGCGGGTAAGCAATCAGCAGGTACATACGGGTGACGTCAACCTTAAGGAAGAACGCCACAATAATCAGCAGGCAGAAAAAGTAAGTAGTACCGCGAGTAATGAGGCGGTACTCCTCAGTGCCGAACCCCATGATGCGCAGGCTGCGGGAGCCGTTCACCTGGAGGATAAACCACCAGCCGACAACCATACCAACGCCCAGGAAGATGTAATCAATAGCGGGAATACGGCCATCCAGGGCGTTAATAGGCCAAACGTTCACATAGGGCAGGTCAGCATTCTCCCACCCGAAACGAATCAGATGCGCAGCGACAACCGCAATAGCAATGGCGAGAAAATCGCCAAAGTAAAGGGCACGCTGAACCTTGGGATGCCAGCTTCGCTTGACGACGAAGTCTGAACCCCACATTTTTTTAAGACGATCTTGTACTTTCAACGGTGTAATCTTCCCCGGAAATTTGTCCTGTGTCGTGGACTGAGAGCGGCGAATAGGCACATTTACCCCTAATTATCGGTGAATAGGGAATCGTGTCCTAGTCTTTGTCCTGATGAATGAGTGAACCCTTAATCTTACTGAGTGAAAATAATGGCAGAGACTACGGCAAAGGCGCTGGTAAGACGCCTAGTGGAGCGTTATATGAGCCCACAGAGCGCATAAACGTGTTCCGTAAACTATTCTACGGGGTCGGGGGTCTTCCGTCTCGAAGAATGAAGAGGCAAAGTCGCTCCGGTGTGATGAAATCAATCACAGAAAAAGAAGAGAATAAGAGCCCCCGAGAAGAATGCCTAGTGGAGCTAAGAAACTCCTAAAAACACCAGACTGTTTCACACACCTGCAGAAAAAACAATAACCGGCACATAAAACGACAACCCCCGGAGGCTCAATAACAAACCCTACACACACGGTGTAAAAGAGACATTAAGGACGCTCAAGCCCCGCACGATCCAAAATGAAATCAATCATCGGCTCATAACGACGCGGCGGAACGTTATCGTCCATCGGCACGCACACCGGCAGGTCCCCCTGCTCAGCCGCCACAAACAGACCCGGATCATTACAATCCGCAATACCAATCGTCAGCAACTTACAGGTCGAGGAAGCATAACCAGCCATACCGTGATCCGAAACCACCAGATCCGGAGTCACACCGCGCGCCTTCAACTGATCCAGTGCGATGCGCATCGGGCCGGGGAAATGCGTATGCTGCAGATTACCGTACTGCTCAAACATCACGACATCCATAATCTGGCGGACATCGCCGTCCAGGAAGCGCTCACCCTCCTCAATCTGGAGAACCTCAGCACCGGCAGCCTTCGCAGCCGCAGCCATCACCGCATAGATGGGGAACAGGCCCGCCGGGTGACCTGTCGCAAATAGAATACGAGAACCCGCACGCACCGCCTCACCGAAGATACGGGCGTACTCCTCCAGCGCGCTGATGCACTGCTCAGCACCAATAGTGTCCTGGCCGTGAGTATGCGAACGGTCCGGGTTCAGGCCCGCGCGGCGGACCATCACCTCAAACACCGAATCGTAATCCCACTCGCGGGTCCACTGCACACCAAACTCAAGGTGCTCATTACCATCCAGGAAACCCTGAATGTGGTCCAGGTTATTCTCTCGGGCGGTTGCCACCTCGCCGGTAATACGCACAGAATCCAGGTACGCGGCGAACTCATCGCGGCTCATCGAGAAAGACATTAAAACTCCTCACAACGTGAAAAATACATTACTGCGAGATACCCTCACGTACCTCGGCATAAGCTTCCAGGGTCTTACGCGCCGTCTGCTCCCAACCCATCGTGCGGGCACGCGCCGCGGCGTTCGCACCCAACGAATGACGCAGATATGGGGCACGCACCAGACGCTCAATAGCTGCAGCCCAACGCTGCGGAGTACGAGGCGCCACCAGCAGGCCCGTGCGGTGGTTCTCCACCGCAAAGCGCAGACCGTCAGCATCCGTAGCGAGCACCGCCGCGCCGCACGCCTGCGCCTCCAGAGCCACCAACCCGAACGTCTCAGACGACGACGGGGACGCCACGATATCGGCGGCACGGAAAATATTCGCCAACTCAGACGCCGGAACCGGGTCCTTCAAATGCACCCGCTCTGCCACACCCAGCTCAGCTGCACGCTGCAACAGGCGGCGCTCATAATCCGAATCGGAGCGACCAATAATATCCACGTCCACCTGCAGGTCGGAGGGGAGCAGCGCGAGCGCCTCCACCAGCAGATGCGGGCCCTTCAACGGCTGAGGCCTACCGGCAAACACAATGCGGCAACGAGTCTCCGAGGTGTCATTGAGCGGATGCACGCCAGGAATCGTATGGAAAATCGAGGTGTCAACACCCGGGGGGATAATGGCAAGCTTCTGCGCGTCCGTACCGTAGTACTCGCCCATCTGCTGCGCCTCCAGGGGAGTATTCACAATCACCCGGCTCGCGGAGCTACTCATGAGGCGCTCGGCTCGGTAGCGTTCCTCAGGCTCGGGTGCTTCACCTTCGCCGCGGCGCGCATCCTTGGCGGCAGCCGTCGTATGCGGAGTGAAAAGAACGGGGACCGGGAAGCCGGCGCCCTGAGCCGACCACAGCTGGGATGCGCGAGCCGCAGCCTGACCAGACAGCCAATAGTGGGCGTGAATAATATCCGGGGTGTACAGTGCCTGCTCCACGCACGCCCGAGCAAAATCATCGGTGACCGTAGCCAACTCGTTCTTCGAAAGACCACGAGCAGACGGAATATCAAGGCTGTGGCGCACAATGCGCTCGCCGGGCTGAGGAGGCTGACGGAACGGCGAATCAGCCGGAAGCGCCTCACCGCGGTCCAGCGTGAAAACCTCAACCCGTAGCTCGGGATCGAGCTCCAGCATGGCATGCACCGACCGGGCAATATAGACGTTCATGCCGCCTGCATCTCCGCTACCGGGCTGCGCAAAAGGGTCGGTGTGCATGGAATACACGTGAACCGTCCGAACCGGCGGCAGAGTGCTCATCGATGCTTTCCTCTCTCAAAGGTGTACCTTACCTAGTGTAGCGCGATAGGACTTTCGCACACCGGGAGGTCTAGAATTTAGTAGAAGAGAGGCTGTCCAAGCGCAGCCTGTAGTACCCGCCGTCAGAAGGACCGTGAAGGACCATGACTCACCCTCAGCAGCCTGCCGAACCGCTCTACTGCCCGCCCTGCACCCCGGCAGAGGCAGAGCGAAGCGCCACCATTGACCTTGATGCGCTAGAACATAATGTGCGCCGACTCAAGGAACTTATTGGCGACCGCGCGCTCATTGCAGTGATTAAGGCGGATGCGTACGGTCACGGCGCGTACCCGGTGGCACGTTCGGTTATTGCCGCCGGTGCTGACCTGCTGGGTGTGGTGCACGTGAACGAGGCGCTGGAACTGCGTGCTGACGGTATTGAGGCGCCACTCATGGCGTGGCTGCACACTCCCTCCACCGATTTTGAGGCGGCTCTGCAGGAGAAGATCCGTCTGGGTGTTTCCGGTTGGGACCTGGAGGCGGTAGCCGCCGCCGCTGAACGCACCGGCGAGCGCGCTATCGTGCATCTGAAGGCTGATACCGGTCTGGGTCGTAACGGTGCTACCGCGGCGGATTGGCCTGCACTGGTGGCTCGCGCCGCCTGTCTGGAGGAGTCTGGACTGATTACGGTTGAGGGTATTTTTAGCCACCTGGCGGTTGCTGATGAGCCGACCCGCGCCGAGACTGCACAGCAGCTCGATGCCCTGGATACTTTTGTGGCTCAGGCTCGTGAGGCTGGCCTGGACCCGAAGATCGTGCATTTGGCGAACTCCCCGGCGACCCTGACCGCCTCGCTGGAGGGTTGGGATACGGAGGAGCGTCTGCTCGGTGACGGCGTGCGTTGCGGCCTCGCGCTGTACGGTCTTTCCCCGCTGCCGGAGGTCACCGCTGAGGACCTGTGGTTGAAGCCCGTCATGACGGTGAGCAGCTACATTGCCGCCGTGAAGGAAGTTCCTGCAGGTCAGGGCGTTTCCTACGGTCTGCGCTATCACACTCCCAAGGCAACCACCCTGGCGCTGGTGCCGCTCGGCTACGCTGACGGCGTGCCGCGTATTGCGGAGAACGCGCCGGTGCGCATCTACCCGGGCGCGCAGAACGCGGAGAACGGCTCCGGGCCTAACAACGCGGAAGGCAAGACCTACCGCGTGGTCGGCCGCATCGCCATGGACCAGATGGTCGTTGACCTGGGCGAACCCGGCCTGAGTGACCCTGCCCTGGGGTACCTGGGTGCGCCCGCCATCCTTTTTGGTGCCGGTGAGAACCCGCCTGTGGAAGAGTGGGCGGAGGCCGCACAGACCATTAACTACGAAATCGTGACCCGCATTTCGTCCCGCGTGGAGCGCCTCTACGTTGGCGGCTCCTGGGTTGAAGCTGAGCTGAACGAGCTGTGGGGTACCGGGCAGGAGCAGGAGGACTAATGAGCGCTGAGTACATTTCTGCCGCACTCGACCTGGATGTGACCGGCCCCGACCATACCCGCCGCCTGGCGCTCACCCTGGCGCAGCACCTGAACGCCGGGGACGTACTGTTGCTCTCGGGCGAGCTCGGTGCGGGCAAGACCACGTTCACCCGCTCCCTGGGTGAAGGCCTGGGCGTGCGCGAAGGCGTTATCTCACCGACCTTCGTGCTCTCGCGCGTGCACCCGAACCTGCCGGACGGCCCCCGACCCGGCGGCCCCGACCTGGTGCACGTAGACGCCTATCGCCTCTCCAGCGCCGAAGAGCTCGACGACCTGGATTTGGAGTTCTCCCTGCCGCGCTCTGTGACCGTCATTGAGTGGGGCCGCGATAAGGCTGAGCACCTGAGCGATTCCCGCCTGGAGCTGGACTTCACCCGCCTGACCGGCGCGGATGCACGCTTCGCCTACTCGGGGGCCGAAGAGTTCAGCTGGGACGACGAAGACGAGGACGAAAGCGACGAGGAAGCGGACACCCCTGAGCCTCGCCTGCTGCGGGTGCGCGCCTTCGGCCCCCGCTGGGAGCACGCTTTTGACGCACTGAAAGAGGCCCTGCAGAGCGCCTAGAGCCCGCGCGTTAGAATGATAGGGTGCTAGTACTTGCCCTTGATTCATCCGCCACCGCATCTGTGGCGCTCGCCCGTGTGCACGGCTCCGAAGCCGGTGCGTCCTTCGAAATCCTCGCCCGCTACGAGAGTGAAGATACCCGCTCCCACGCCGAGGTGATGGGTCCCTACGCGCAGGCGGCCCTGCAGGACGCTGGCGTGCGCGGCGAAGATTTGGATGCAATTCTGACCGGTACCGGTCCGGGACCTTTTACGGGCCTTCGCGCCGGTATCGTTACTGCGCGCGCTCTGGGTTTTGCCTGGTCGGTGCCGGTGTACGGCATGATGAGCCTGACCGCGCTGGCTGAGCGTGCTGTGTCTGGCGTGGTTGCCGGGGACGCAGCTGGAGACACAGCCGGGGAAGAGAATGTAGAACGAGCGTTCGCCTCTGCTGAAGGTGCTGAGCCTGTAGAAGGTACTGAGCTGCTCGTACTCTCCGACGCGCGTCGCCGCGAAGTCTACTCCGCCCGCTACCGCGTGAACGCCGAAGGCTACACCCTGGTGGACGGCCCGAACGTATGCCCCGCCTCCGAAATTCTGCCCGGTGAGGGTCCTTCCTACGCCTACGGCTACGGTGCCGGCCTGTACACCGAGGCCCTCGAAGAGCACGGCTGGACCATCGTCGATTCTGCCCGCGAGGTTCACCCCCACGCCGAGTACCTGGTTGCTGCCGCGGCGCGCCTGGGTCTGGAGAATCTGAGCGAGGACACCTCTGCCCAATACCTGCGCGACTCAGACGCAAAGGTCCCCGCCGCAATGCTCGCCCGCCAGCAGAAGCAGGCCGCCCAGGCCGCACAGGCTGCCGCACAGAAGGAGAGCTAAATGAGCGCTACCGACAATATCGTGCAAGACGACCTGGCGCTGAATAACCTTGCGCTGAATAATCTGGCACTGAGTAACCTGGCTCTGGGCGCCCGCCTGCGCGTTGCCGAACTTGCCGACGTGCAGGCCATGCACCGCATGGAAACCGCCCTGTTCCCCGCCGACGCCTGGCACATCGACATGTTCCTCGAAGAGCTGATCCACCCGACCCGCACCTACTACATGCTCGAGCTGCCGGTGGAGAACCCGGAAGGCGACGAGGGCAGCTGGCGCACTATCGGCTACTGCGGAACCATGGTCGTAGCCGACACCGCCGACGTTCAAACCATCGGCGTGCTCCCCGAATATGAGGGCAACGGCTTCGGCCGCGCCATGCTTGAGCAGATGCACGAGCGTGCCCGCGAGCAGGGTGCCGAGCGCATCCTGCTGGAGGTGCGTGCCGACAACCCGCGCGCTCAGCGCCTCTACGAACGCAACGGCTACCGTGCGATTCACGTACGCCGCGGCTACTACGATGACGGAACCGACGCCATCATTATGGAATGTACGTTCTAAATAGTCCGTTGGGCTAAACGGCAATCCCCTCAATAGGGGCGAGCATTCGCCGCTCTCTACACTTGCCCTCTACGCCACAGCATCCCTACGCCACGGCATCCTTACCTCACTGCAACTAGAAGCACTACGCGCAGACAGCGCAACAGAAAGATAGACTATGAGCACTCGCGAACCCCTCGTTCTGGGCATCGAATCCTCCTGCGATGAGACCGGTATCGGCATCGTGCGCGGTGCACAGCTGCTCAGCAACACCATCTCCTCCTCCATGGAAGAGCACGTACGCTTTGGCGGCGTGATCCCCGAAATCGCCTCCCGCGCTCACCTGGACGCCATGATCCCCGCCCTCAAGGCGGCACTCGCCGAAGCGGACATCACCCTCGATCAGGTGGACGCTATCGCCGTCACTGCTGGCCCCGGTCTGGCGGGCGCACTCATGGTGGGTGTCTCCGCGGCGAAGGCGCTCGCTATTGCCACCGGCAAGCCCCTCTACGGCATTAACCACCTGGTCGCACACGTTGGCGTTGGCCTGCTGGAGGACAACGGCACCGAAGACGGCTCCGACCTGCTGGCGAATGCCGGATCCGGTGGCCTGGGTGCGCTACTAGTCTCTGGCGGTCATACCGAAATCCTGCAGGTGCGCGATATTACCTCCGATGTGCGTCTGCTCGGCGCGACCCTCGACGATGCCGCAGGCGAGGCCTACGACAAGGTCGCCCGACTGCTCGGCCTGGACTACCCGGGCGGCCCCGCGATTGACCGCGCCGCCGCTGATGGCAACCGCAACGCCTTCGTGTTCCCGCGCGGCCTGTCGAACCGCAAGTTCATGGGCACCGCCGAGGAGCCCGGCGCACACCGCTACGATTTCTCCTTCTCCGGCCTGAAGACCGCCGTGGCGCGCGTGATCGAAAGCTTTGAAGCAGCCGGTGAAGAGGTCCCGGTTGCCGATATTGCCGCGTCCTTCCAGGAGGCGGTCGTGGACGTTATCACCAAGAAGGCGATGCTTGCCTGCCGCGAGCAGGGCATGAAGACCCTGCTGCTCGGTGGCGGCGTGGCGGCTAACTCGCGCCTGCGTGAGCTGCTTTCCGCCCGATGCGCCTCCGAGGGGGTGCGTCTGATTATCCCGAAGTTCACCCTGTGCACCGATAACGGCGCGATGGTTGCGGCGCTGGGTGCCCGCCTGGTCGCTGCCGGTCGTGAGCCCTCGGGCGTGGACTTCACGACGGACTCCTCTCTGCCGGTGACCACGGTCTGTTTCTAAACAGGCTACCTCTGAAATAGTTACTTCCGCAGGGATTATTAGCGCGAGCCCGTTGATGCGGCTCGCCTCGAGAATGCTCATAGAAATGCCTCGGCACAGTCTCGCAAAGGACTGCGCCGAGGCATTTTCTGTATTCAAACTTTAGCTGCGGGGGGGGGGCTCTAACGCAACGCTCGCGCACGAGACTGCGCAGCAACATCCAGCGCCACCTCACGCAGAGAGCCGGTCTTCTCAAAGACCGCACGCTGACGATCCGCACCCGTACCCTCGGCGAGGATGCGGCGTACCTGCGCCAGCTCTACCTCGCAGTCAAGGTCGCGTGCCACCGGCTCCAGCTTGGGCAGAAGCAGCTCAAAATCTTCACGCAGAGTACGCTGTGCCGGCTCGTTGGAGACCACGATCTTAGCCTCCAGGCCGTAGCGGGCAACGCGCCACTTATTCTCCTGCGCGTGCCAGGGGGCGAGCACCTCAACGCTTTCACCCGCCTCAATACGGCGGGAGAAGTACTCCACCAGGCACTGCGTGAACGCCACGATCGCCGCAACGTCCGGCAGGGAGGCGAGACCGTCGCAATAGCGCATCTCAATGGTGCCGTAACGCGGAACCGGGCGAACATCCCAACGGTCCTCGCTCGGATCGTTGATCACGTCGGTCGCCACGAGCGACTCCAGGTAGTCGCTGTACTGCTCCCAGGTATCAAAGTGGAAGGGCAGACCGTTCGTGGGCAGCTGCTGGTAAAGCTGGGTGCGGTGCGAAGCGTAACCGGTATCGATTCCATCCCAGTAGGGGGAAGAACACGAAAGCGCCAGCAGATGCGGACCGTAGTTGGTCAGCGCGTCAATGAGCGGCAGAACCTTATTGCGGGAGTCAATGCCCACGTGCACGTGCACACCGTAAATGACCATGTGGCGACCCCAATACTGGGCGCGCTCGACCACACGCTGGTAGCGTTCCTTCGCCACAACCGGCTGGTCAGCCCAATGGGAGAAGGGGTGAGTGCCGGCGGAGTAGAACTCAATGCCGAGCCCATCGGTGATGTCACGCAGGGTATCCGCCAAATCCTGCAGCTGACGGCACGCCTCAGCGACGGTACGGCAGATGCCGGTCACCACCTCGACGGTGTTCTCCAGGAACTCCCCGGTCACGTGCGCCCGGTCGGAGGCGGGCTCGAGCAGTTCGGGGTGGCGCTCGCGCAGGATGGATAGCACCTCGCTGGCGCGCTGGGTCAGTGCGCCGCTTTCACGGTCGATAAGCGCAATCTCCCATTCCACGCCGAGAGTGGACTGCGGGGAGGTAGCAAAGTCGATCATATTGCCTTTCCTGCGTCTGGAAATAGGGTCGTGCATGGTGCCGACTGTGGAAGATATTATCGGTGGGCTCTACCCGGTCGTGCGCTAGCTGGTGAGAGCTGGCTTTCGCGGGGAGTACCTCTACTAGGCACCGTATCTTTATCAGGTACCGTATCTAGTGTACGGTCTTGCGGTGCCCGGTGCCCTGTCGGGGGCAGAATCCGGAACGGGAAACGTCACGAATCGTTAAGAACGGTAACCTGTCCTCGGGGCTGGGCAGTCAGGGTTGGGTAGCCAGGGTTGAGTAGTCAAGGCTGGTTAGTTAGGGCTGGCGAGGTTGGAGCGGGCGCACGTGCCAGCCGACGCGTCGTGAATCCCTACCCGAACCGATGCGGGTAAAGACCAGCGTTGCCGGACGGTACGAGGACTCCTGGGTACCCGCCTGTGCACCTGAAGAAGAATTAGCGTTCTTTTTCTGTTTCTTCTTGGAAGGCTTAGAACCCGCAGAACCCAGTAGTCGCGCCCGCAACTGCTCCGGAACAATATCCACGCCACGCTTCTTAATAGTCAGCGCCGTAAAGCCCTGCTCACGCACCCAATGCTTCAGCTGCTTCTCCTGCAGGGGAATCTCCTCCAGCACCTCGTAGCAGGCAACCAGCGGATGCTCCACCGGCTCGGCAGAACACAGGTACGCCAGGTGCTCATCCAGCAGATGCGCGCCAATACTCTGCGCAAACTCAGCGACCAGATGCGAGCGCACAATCGCCGGGGCAGGCTCCAACAGGTATTCACCCGGCTGCGGCAAGGACGCCGGAACTTCAACGCTCTGCTGCGCCTCTTCCGCCGTCAGGGGGCTACGGAAGCTCACCGCCTCGTAGGGAGGCAGCAGGGAACGGGCGTCGTTGGAGCCTTCATGGGAGCTTTCACCGAGGTCGACTTTTTCCGCAGGCAGCTCACGCACCGAGGTCGCCGTGCGAGCCACCCCCTCCTGAGCCAGCGCGTTAAACCAGAGCACCAACTCGGCGAGGGAACCCTCCGACTGGATCCACTCCGCCTCAACGCGCGGGTTGGGGTTCGCCTCCGACGCAATATCTTCGGGTGAGGGGATGCCCTCATGCGGAAAACCGGGGCCCAACTTCACGCCCATCGGCACGCCCGTACGAGCCAGATTCAGCACGAACGAGAACGGGGGAGAGAACGCCTCCGGATCAAAAAGACGCTCCGTCTGAGCCTTCTTCGCGCCCCGCAACTCGCGGCGTGCCGGGTCCATCCACACAATGCCCACCGGCTCACCGGCTGCGTCCAAAAGCTCACCGTGCGCATAATCGGTCACATCCCCCGAATACACGCGCGCCTGCGGGCAAAACTCTAGGTTCTTCGCCGCAAAAGAAGCCGTCAGCGGGTCCAGCTCCACCGCAACCACGGCACCGCGATCTGCCGCATACACGGCAGAATCCGAGGCGATACCGCACCCCAAATCAGCCACCGTGCCGGTAACCGGGCGCAGACGCTGAGCACGATAGTGCGCAATCACCGGGCGGGTTGCCTGCTCCGCCGCCTCCTGAGTGATCATGAGCGTGCGGGCGCGCTCGCCGAACTTGGCGCGCGCACGGGTACGAGCCTGCGCCAGCGAAATAATCTGTGCAGACTCCTCGGGGCTAAAACCTCGCGAACGCAAAGAAGTAACGGCGCTGAGCGTATCTGAACCCAGCGGGTAGAGCTCGTCGGCTGCCGCGAGTGCTTCGGCGCTGAACGGAAGCTCGGCGGCGGGTGTAAAAGGGGATGCGGGAATAGGCATGCTCCTCATTTTACGGGGTGCCGGTTTTGAGAGGTGGGGAGCCCGATTTGCCCAGCTTTTTGCTCAGCGTTCGCCTTGCGGTGAAACACCCCGGCAGAGGGGTGCTTTTCTTGACCGAAAGCACAGGTGAAACTAGAGTTGAGGTAGCACTCGAGACAGTCATCGGGCGCGCCACTGCGCCGCTGTCTCGCATCAAACGTAAATCCACAACCCGGAGGAACCGATTATGGCTATCAAGCCCCTGGAAGACCGCGTCGTTATCAAGATCGAGCAGGCTGAGCAGACCACCGCATCCGGTCTGGTCATCCCCGAAACTGCGAAGGAAAAGCCGCAGGAAGCACGCGTTGTCGCCGTTGGCCCGGGCCGCGTGGATGAGAAGGGCAACCGCATTCCCGTAGACATCAAGGAAGGCGACGTTGTCGTGTTCTCCCGCTACGGTGGCACCGAGGTTAAGTACCAGGGCGAAGAGTACCTGATTCTCTCCGCACGCGACGTTCTGGCAATCGTCGACTAATACTTTCAGATGCTCATGCGCCGTACCGCTCATCCGGTACGGCGCATGAGCTATCATCTGCCCCTTAAAAATTTCCTTTCTGTGACGCACTAGGAGTAGCGAACACATGGCTAAGCAGCTTGAATTCAACGATGCCGCCCGCAAGTCCCTGCAGGCTGGCGTCGATAAGCTGGCAAACGCGGTCAAGGTAACCCTCGGCCCGCGCGGGCGCAACGTTGTGCTCGACAAGCAGTGGGGTGCACCCGTCATCACCAACGACGGCGTGTCCATTGCTCGCGAAATTGAACTGGACGACCCGTACGAAAATCTGGGCGCCCAGCTGGCGAAGGAAGTCGCCACCAAGACCAACGACGTAGCCGGTGACGGCACCACCACCGCAACCGTGCTCGCACAGGCACTGGTCAACGAGGGCCTGCGCAATGTTACCAGCGGCGCGGCACCCGCCGACGTCAAGCGCGGCATTGAGGCTGCTGTGGAGGCTGTTTCCGCACGCCTGCTCGAGAACGCACGCCCCGTGCAGGGCCCCGAGGTGGCGCACGTTGCCGCTATCTCCGCGCAGTCCGAGCAGATCGGTGAGCTGCTGGCTCGCGCCTTCGAGAAGGTCGGCCAGGACGGCGTCATCACCATCGAAGACGGCTCCTCCACCGAAATCGAACTGGACATCACCGAAGGTATGCAGTTCGACAAAGGCTACCTCTCGCCCTCCTTCGTCACCGACGCTGAGCGCGGCGAAGCAGTGCTGGAGAACAGCCTCGTGCTGCTCTACCAGGGCAAGATTTCCACCATCGCAGAAATCATGCCCGTGCTCGAGAAGATCGTTCAGGCGAAGAAGCCGCTGACCATCATCGCAGAAGACGTTGACGGTGAGGCGCTCTCCGCACTGGTCGTGAACAAGCTGCGCGGCACCATCAATGTGGTCGCTCTGAAGGCTCCCGGTTTCGGTGACCGCCGCAAGGCAATCATGCAGGATTTGGCAATTCTGACCGGCGGCACCGTCGTGACCGGTGAGCTCGGCATTGACCTGCCGCAGGTCACCCTGGAGCACCTGGGCTCGGCACGCCGCGTGACCGTCACCAAGTCCCACACCACCATCGTGGACGGTGGCGGCGACCCCGAGGCAATCGAGGACCGCGTGCAGCAGCTGCGCCGTGAAATTGAGCGTGTGGATTCCGAATGGGACCGCGAGAAGCTCAAGGAGCGCCTGGCTAAGCTCGCCGGTGGCGTGGGCGTCATCAAGGTCGGTGCCGCAACCGAGGTTGAGGCGAAGGAACGCAAGCACCGCATCGAGGATGCTGTGTCCTCCACCCGTGCAGCCCTGGAAGAGGGCATCGTCTCCGGTGGCGGTTCCGCACTGGTTCACGCGCTGAAGGCACTGGACGGCATGGACCTGGGCAACCACGACGCAAACGTGGGTGTACAGATTGTTCGCCGTGCCCTGGTTCAGCCGCTGCGCTGGATCGCTGAGAACGCGGGCGAAGACGGCTACGTCATCGTCTCCAAGGTCTCCGAGCTGCCCGTGGGCCACGGCTTCAACGCCAAGACCGGCGAGTACGTGGACCTCATCGAAGCCGGCGTGATTGACCCGGTGAAGGTGACCCGTTCGGCTCTGCAGAACGCATCCTCCATCGCGGCTCTGGTGCTGACCACCGAGACCCTGGTGGTTGAGAAGCCCGAAGAAACTGAAGAAGCCTAAATAGTGTGTGTGCCCGGTGCCGCCCCTCCACCATGGAGGCGGTACCGGGCACTCGCTGTCGGTAGGCTCGGATGCGCTCGCGTTCGCGGGGGCGTTAGAACCTGCCGACAGCCTCCCGCTGAGGAATGCTTACTCTGAGTGCTTCTCAGCAAAGAAACCTCTAGCGGTTTACTATAGAAGGTAAGCTGCTCCCGTTTGCGCTCAAACCACCTTGTGGGGTGCGAGCAGACGGGTCGTACCGCATCTTGACATACGCAACGTATAGGCTGAGCTTCTCACCGATGAAGCCAGCATCCGAAAGGTAGACAATGACCATTCCCACCGCTCTGTCCGAGGATCCCTTCGGCTTCACCGGCCTGACCTACGATGACGTGCTGCTGCTGCCCGGCAACACCGACGTCATCCCCTCCGATGCGGACACCTCCACCCGCCTGTCCAAGCGCATCACCCTGAACACCCCCATTATTTCCGCGGCAATGGACACCGTGACCGACTCCGCTATGGCAATCGCTATGGCACGTCTGGGCGGTATGGGCGTTATCCACCGCAACCTCTCCATCGAGGATCAGGCTGCACACGTTGACCGCGTGAAGCGCTCCGAGTCCGGCATGATCATTAACCCCGTCACCATCGGCGCTGACGCAACCATCGCCGAGTACGATGAGGTCTGCGGCTACTACAAGGTCTCCGGTCTGCCCGTCGTCAGCGAAGAGGGCGTGTTGGAAGGCATCATCACCAACCGCGATATCCGCTACATCTCCCGCTCCGACTACGACGGCATTCGCGTTCGCGACATCATGACCCCCATGCCGCTGGTCACCGCACACCCCAGCGTCACCAAGGACGAAGCATTCGCGCTGCTGTCCCACAACAAGATTGAGCGTCTGCCCCTGGTCGACGACGCAGGCAAGCTCGCCGGTCTGATTACCCTCAAGGACTTCGTCAAGACTGAGCAGTACCCCAACGCCACCAAGGACGAGGACGGCCGCCTGCGTGCCGGCGCCGCTATCGGCTTCTTCGGTGACGGCTACGAGCGCGCAATGACCCTGGTCGAGGCTGGCGTCGACGCACTGTTCGTGGACACCGCAAACGGTCACTCCCAGGGCGTGCTCGACATGATTGCCCGCCTGAAGAAGGACCCCGCCGCAGCACACGTGGACGTCATCGGTGGCCAGGCTGCAACCCGCCTGGGCGCACAGGCTATCATCGACGCTGGCGCTGACGGCGTGAAGGTTGGCGTTGGCCCCGGCTCCATCTGCACCACCCGCATCATCGCCGGTGTTGGCGTTCCCCAGGTGACCGCTATCAACGAGTCCGCTAAGGCGGCAATCCCGGCAGGCGTGCCGCTGATCGCTGACGGCGGTATGCAGCACTCCGGCGAGATCGGCAAGGCACTGGTTGCAGGCGCTGACTCCGTGATGCTCGGCTCCCTGCTGGCCGGTACCACCGAGTCCCCCGGTGAGCTGATCTTCATGAACGGTAAGCAGTACAAGGCATACCGCGGCATGGGTTCGCTGGGCGCAATGCAGACCCGCGGCCGCCACAAGTCCTTCTCCAAGGACCGCTACTTCCAGGCTGACGTCTCCAGCGAAGAGAAGCTGATCCCCGAGGGTATTGAGGGTCAGGTTCCCTTCCGCGGCCCGCTCTCCGCAGTGATTCACCAGCTCGAAGGCGGCCTGCGCCAGACCATGTTCTACGTCGGTTCCCGCACCATCGAGGAGCTCAAGTACAAGGGTCAGTTCGTGCGCATCACCCCCGCAGGTCTGAAGGAATCGCACCCGCACGACATCATGATGACCGTTGAGGCACCGAACTACCGCCGCTAAAACGCCTCACCAACGATGATTCGCCGCATGGTGTGCACACCATGCGCCGTTGAGCCCGCCCTATACCCGTTCAGGTATCGGGCGGGCATCGGCGCGAATAACGCCCAGCGGCACCCCTCAAACCGAATTCGAAAGGATTCACCCCATGTCTGAAATTCAGATTGGCCTCTCCAAGAACGCCCGCCCCACCTACTCCCTGGACGATGTGGCGCTGGTGCCTACCCGCCGTACCCGCGACCGCCGCGACGTCGACACCTCCTGGCAGATTGACGCCTTCAAGTTCGACACCCCCATCATTGGTGCGCCCATGGACTCGGTCATGTCCCCGGCGACTGCCATTGCACTGGGTAAGCTGGGTGGCCTGGGCGTGCTGAACCTCGAGGGCCTGTGGACCCGCTACGAGGACCCGCAGCCGCTGCTTGACGAGATTGTCGAGCTGCCCGAGGCGGACCCTGCCTCCGCAACCACCCGCATGCAGCAGATTTACTCCGAGCCGATTAAGCCGGAACTGATCACTGCACGCCTGGAAGAGATTCGTGACTCCGGCGTGGTCGTTGCAGGCTCCCTGAGCCCGCAGAACACCCAGGAGCACTACGAGACCGTGGTGAAGGCGGGCGTTGAGCTGTTCGTCATCCGTGGCGCGTCCGTCTCTGCTGAGCATATTTCCACCTCGCACGAGCCGCTGAACCTGAAGAAGTTCATCTACGAGCTGGACGTTCCGGTCATCGTTGGTGGCGTTGCTGGCTACTCGCAGGCTAAGCACCTGATGCGTACCGGCGCAGCCGGCGTGCTGGTGGGCTTCGGCGGCGGTTCCGCACAGACCACCCGCCAGGGCCTGGGCATCTCCGCACCCATGGCAACCGCTATCGCCGACGTGGCTGCGGCACGTTCGGACTACCTGGATGAGTCCGGCGGCCGCTACGTGCACGTGATTGCTGACGGCTCCCTGGGCCGCTCCGGCGACATGGTGAAGGCTCTCGCACTGGGCGCTGACGCTGTCATGCTGGGTGCTCCGCTGGCTCGCGCATCCGAGGCTCCCGGCCAGGGCTGGTACTGGGGCAACGAGGCGCACTCGCTGGACTTCCCGCGCGGCGTGCGCACCCCGCTGGGTGTTGTCGGCTCCCTGGAGGAAGTCCTGTACGGTCCTTCGCACCACGTGAACGGCACCAGCAACATTGTCGGTGCGCTCAAGCGCGCAATGGCTAACTGCGGTTACCTGGATCTGAAGAAGTTCCAGAAGGCTGACCTGACCGTGGTTCCCGCGTACCGCGGCTAAGGTAGCTTCATGAATCACCGCTTGGCGGTTGGCAGGTTTGTGGTCTGCCGGTCGCCGGGCGGTGCTTTCTATACGCACGCTCTACTCCCGTTAGAGCATGTAGCGGCACCCCGGGATGGGGGAGCGGCTACGTACCGTCGGCGGCGTACAGCGATAGCGTAAAATAGATATATCCCCGCGCAAGTGCGCGGATTAGTACCAACACGTTGAGGTAATTTTCGTGACCAACTCTGTGAACCTGGACCAGCTCGAAGAGCGTCCCGTCCTGGTGGTAGATTACGGTGCACAGTACGCACAGCTCATTGCTCGTCGCGTGCGTGAGGCCGGCATCTACTCCGAAATCGTCCCCCACTCCATGAGCACTGAGAAGATGCTCGCCAAGAACCCGGCAGCCATCGTGCTCTCCGGTGGCCCCTCCTCGGTCTACGCCGATGGCGCCCCCAAGGGTGACAAGGCCCTGTTTGAAGCTGGCGTGCCGATCTTCGGTATCTGCTACGGCTTCCAGGTCATGGCCCAGACCCTCGGCGGCACCGTCGCCCAGACCGGTCTGCGCGAATACGGCGCAACCGACGCTGTGATCTGCGCTGAGAACTCCTCCTTCCTGACCGGCACCCCCACCACCCAGAACGTGTGGATGTCTCACGGTGACTCCGTGACCGAAGCCCCCGAAGGCTTCGAGGTGCTGGCAACGACCCCCGGCGCATCCGTGGCAGCATTCGTGGACGAGTCCCGTAAGCTCGGCGGCGTGCAGTGGCACCCCGAGGTGAAGCACTCCGACTACGGCCAGGTCGCCCTGGAGAACTTCCTCTACAATGTGGCAGGCCTGAAGCCCACCTGGTCCACCAACAACATTATTGAGGAGCAGGTCGCAAAGATCCGCGAGCAGGTCGGTAGCGACCGCGTCATCTGCGCGCTCTCCGGCGGCGTTGACTCCTCCGTGGCAGCTGCACTCGTGCACAAGGCTGTCGGAGACCAGCTCACCTGCTTCTTCATCGACCACGGTCTGCTCCGTGAAGGCGAGCGCGAACAGGTCGAGCAGGACTACGCAGCATCCATGGGCATTAAGGTCATCACCATTGACGAGTCGGAGCGTTTCCTCTCCGCACTCGAGGGCGTCACCGAGCCCGAGGCAAAGCGTAAGGCTATCGGCCGCGAGTTCATCCGCTCCTTCGAAGAGGCACAGCGCAAGCTGATTGCCGAGGCTGGCGAAGAGGGCGCAGACATCAAGTTCCTGGTTCAGGGCACCCTGTACCCGGACGTTGTCGAGTCCGGCGGCGGCGACGGCACCGCAAACATTAAGAGCCACCACAACGTGGGTGGCCTTCCCGACGACCTGACCTTCGAACTGGTTGAGCCGCTGCGCACCCTGTTCAAGGACGAGGTTCGCGCTATCGGTCGTGAGCTCGGCGTTCCCGAGAAGATCGTGGCACGTCAGCCGTTCCCCGGCCCCGGCCTGGGCATCCGCATTGTCGGCGAGGTTAATCGCGAGAACCTGGAGACCCTGCGTGCCGCTGACGCTATCGTGCGTGAAGAGCTGACCGCAGCAGGTCAGGATGAGCACATCTGGCAGTGCCCCGTGGTTCTGCTGGCTGGCGTTCGTTCCGTGGGCGTTCAGGGTGACGGCCGTACTTACGGCCACCCGATTGTTCTGCGCCCGGTCTCTTCGGAAGACGCAATGACCGCTGACTGGTCGCGCCTGCCGTACGACCTGCTGGCTAAGATCTCGAACCGTATTACCAACGAGGTCAAGGACGTTAACCGAGTGGTGCTGGACGTTACCTCCAAGCCCCCGGGAACCATTGAGTGGGAGTAATCCCGCTTTGGGCTACCTAGCTTTGTAGCTGGGAGCCCGTGAAGGAGCCGCCCGGTGCATCCGTTTGTGGATGCGCCGGGCGGCTTCTATGTGCGTATGTACGTTACAGGTGCCAGGGAAGAACGAAATATAATGTGCTTATATATGCTTCGTCTGACAAGTGCAAGAGTACTAAACTGACGTCATAAGGAGGAGCTAAAGATGTCAAAATCTGATAACGAGCATAATCAAAAGCAAGAGCATGAATCCTCCCTCTATGAGTTTTTCGTCAGTTTTCCCACCCCTGCAGATGACGCAAACTGTTCTAAAGAATTCCCAGTGGCGGAACGCTCTGCCGCGCAGCGTCCAACCCCAGACTTTTAGCTTATAAGTAAGCCGCCCGGTGCATCCTGTTGTGGATGCGCCGGGCGGCTTCTTGCGTAAGAACATGTAGAAAATTTCTGGGCGGATATTTTTTTGAATTTATAAAAAATCGTCTATTTATTTAAACTGCGAGTCTAAATAAAAACGCACTCCAAATAAATGCCCTAAAAAACTACACCAAGAAATAAAACGGTTTAGTGCGGGTGGTTCGGGTGACGAATCGAATCACGCCAATGAGCGCTCGACCCCAACCCAAAATGCAGAGCAAAAAACGTGCCAAAACAGCAGAATCCAAATGCGCACGCCATGTACACGCCGTAGGTTAGCATCATGAACTCAGAATCGTGGCTCACCCCCGAGGCGACATTCAACGCCAAAGAGACGCCCAGAATCACAAGCCACGCAGCGCTCGCAGCCGCAATCAGCCATGAGATAGCACTCAGCACCGGGTGCGGGACCCTAAACGTACGTTCAGGACCGCTCATAGGCGCTACAGGCGCATTATCAACGGCGACAGGTTCAGCTACCACGGTCGAAACATTCGAGGCTGAGGGAGCCGCAGAAGAGCGCCACGGAATATGCACACCGGCGTGCTGCCCCTGCGCATTCGCGGGGTTCTTTGCGGAGCGGTGGGGGACGCCTCCAGATTCGGGAGGAGAAGAAAGATACGGTTGCTGCATTGCGGGCTCCTGAGCGTATAACCTCGCATGAGAAGAAACAACAGCGCGTCTAATGATGCGAGAAAATGAGTGTCGGCGATAGATTGAAAGAATACGGTGAGGACATATTCTTTCTATATTTCAAGACTAGAAGCGAACCGCATAAAAAACGAGGATTTAGCGGAATATGATGCAATATGACGCGAAAAATCCGAAAAGAGCAGAGAAAAAATAATCAACCTCAACTTGAAGGTTCAGGGTAGGGTTATTAGACACGCCCCATCGCGGCAAAAACAGCAGAGCAACAGCGAAAGGAACGAGCATGGGAATCCTCCTCCCACTCATCTACCTAGGTCTAGGCCTGGGACTTGCGCTACTGCTGCCCGAACGCTGGAGCACCCGCCTCAAAGAAGGCGCCTCAACCCTGCTGACCCGCTGGATTATCCCTGCCGTCATCATCTACACCGTCGCCACTAGCCGCCCCGAGCTGTTCTTTGTCGCCGCCTCCACCATGGTGCTGATGCTCCTCGGCGTGCTCTGTGCCGGGCGCATCACCGGCGACCCCGTGCAGAAGCTCGCCTTCGTCTACCTGAACGCGGGACTCTTCGGCATCCCCGTGGTTGCCGGATTCTGGGGTGAAGAAGCCGTGCGCGTGTACATTGGCGCGTACATCGGCAACTCCATCATGGGCAATATCCTGGGCACCTCGCTACTACGCAGTGGATTCAAGACAGATGCCGAGGCAGGGGAGGGCAATGCACCGGATACACGAGCCACTAGGAGCCGTGGCGGAACCCTCCGCACGGTGCTGCGGGGTCTGCGTACCAGCCCGCCCGTTATCGCCGTGGCAGTGGGTCTGCTCTGCCTACCCGCCGGCCCCTTCCTGAGCCAGCACGGGGCGGGCTTCTACCGGGTACTGACCTGGGTTTTCAGCTTTATCGGAATGATCGTTCTGGGCATGTGGCTCGGTGCCGCCAAACTGCACCGCACCGATTTGACCCGAGCTACCGGATGGGCTCTCCTCCGCGCTGTACTCGTGAGCGTCTACAGCGTCGGCGTGCTCGCGTTCGCCCGCTGGGCACACGATACGGCGGGCGTGCACTTCGACCAGCTGCTGGCGCATCCGCAGGTGCTCTTCATCCTTGCGGTCCTGCCGCCAGCCGCCAACATCGTAATCCTCGAAACACACTACCGGCACGAAGGCACCGCAGCCCCCGTCATTGCCGCCGGGGCGGTCGTCAGCGTGGGAATGATTGCGCTCGCCGTGCCAATCCTGCAGCTCGTGTTCGCCAGATAATTAGAGCCAAGAAAGCACGCTGGGACAACCAAGAAGACAACAAGAAAGACAGCAAAAGGAGGGCGGGGGCATAAGCCTCACCCTCCTTCTACTGTCTATTCACCTTATCGGCACGCGGTAGCACTCAACGAGCTACAGCGCTTAGCGTACGATGTGGTACACCTTCGCCTCGTAGGGGCGCAGGGTCGAACCCGCATCGTCCTTGTAGTTCGAGCTCACCAGCTCAACACGAGCGCCAGCCTCACGAGCCTCAGAAAGCACAGCGAAGTCGCGCTCCTGCTCCTCGGCAGTGAAGTTCGAAACAACAAGCAAAGACTCGTTCGCGGGGCTGCCATCCGCACCACCGGTACGGGTGTACGCGTACACAGCCTCATCCTCGTTGTGCGGAACCTGAACCGAATCCACCGGAGCGAAGGACGCATAAACCATCAGATCCTTCAGCTTGCCGCGGCGCAGAGCCACCAGCTGCTGGTAGTGGTAGAAGATCGAATCCTCATCCGCCAGAACAGCCTCAGCGTTAATCGCCGGGTAGTTCGGGTTCACAGCAATCCACGGGGTAACACCCTCGGGGCTGAAACCGCCGTTAGCGGAAGCATCCCACTGAACCGGGGTACGAGCGTTGTCGCGGCCCTTGATGTAGATCGCTTGCATCGCCTCTTCGTGGCTCAGACGCTTGTGGTCCACGTGCATGTCCTCGTAGAAGCGGATCGAGTCACCATCGCGGTAGTTCTCAATCGAATCGAACTTCACGTTGGTCATGCCAATTTCTTCACCCTGGTAAATGTACGGGGTGCCCTGCATGAAGTGCAGGGTGGTCGCCAGCTGCTTAGCGGACAGGGTGCGGAACTCATCCGAATCGTTACCGAAACGGGAGACCACGCGCGGCTGGTCGTGGTTGTTCCAGTACAGCGAACCCCAGGCGTTACCCTCCAGGGTGGTCTGCCAGTCGTTCAGGATGCGCTTGAGCTCGGTCAGCTTGTACGGCGCGTAGGACCACTTGCCGCCCAGGGAGCCGTTCGGGTCGTTATCCACGCCCATGTGATCGAAGTGGAAGATCATGTTCAGCTCACCGGTGTGGTAGCCAGCCCACAGCTTAGCGTCCTCGGGGCTGGTTGCGCTGGTCTCGCCCACGGTCATCACGTCGTAGCGGCTGAAGGTCTCGCGGGTGAGCTCCTTCATCCACGGGTGCACCATGGTGCCGTTAGAGATAACGAACGGAATCGAGGAAGTGTGCTTCTCAAAGTCGGTGGAGGGATCATCCGGGAAGCCCTCGGGCTTGGAGATGATGTTGATAGCGTCCAGGCGGAAGCCGTCAACGCCCTTGTCCAGCCACCAGCGAACCATGGAGTACAGGTCCTCGCGAACCTTCTCGTTCTCCCAGTTCAGGTCGGGCTGTTCCTTGAAGAAGATGTGCAGGTAGAACTGGCCGGTCGCCTCGTCCC
>NZ_KV811583.1:255857-257852 GCF_001813145.1 Rothia sp. HMSC066G02
TAGAACTGGCCGGTCGCCTCGTCCCACTCCCACGCCGGGCCACCGAACTCGGACGCCCAGTTGTTCGGAGGAATCGGGTTGCCGTCCTCGTCGAAGCCCTTCGGGTCCTTCCAGATGTAGTAGTCGCGGTAGGGGTTGTCCTTGGAGGAGCGGGACTCCTTGAACCAGGGGTGCTGGTCGGAGGTGTGGTTTGCGACCAGGTCCATGAGGATCTTGATGCCGTGCTTGTGGGCGGTCTCAAACATCTCGTCGAAGTCTTCCATGGTGCCGAAGTCACTCATGATGGCGAAGTAATCGGAAATGTCGTAGCCGTTATCCACGTTCGGCGAGTCGAACACAGGGGAGAGCCAGATGACGTTGATACCCAGCTTAGCCAGGTAGGGCAGCTTCTCGGTGATACCCTTCAGGTCACCGATACCGTCGCCGTTCGCGTCGTTGAAGGAACGGGGGTACACCTGGTACACCACGGCTTCCTTCCACCACTGGCGGCCCTCGTAGGAGGGAACCTCGTATGCCTCGGAGTTGCTCATAATTGCCTTTCTGTACCGGCGGTTACGCCGAAGAGGGAAAAGGTGTCTGTGATTGAAGTATAGCGCGAGGGGGACCGGAATGTCTGTTCCGGATCCCCCTCGCGCATTACATTTTTGGGGCGTGCCTACTCGGCGTTGCCGAAGAGGTAAACCTTCGCCTCGTAGGGGCGCAACAGGGTGCCCTCGTCGGTGAACTCGCGGTTCTCATCGCGGTAGTTCGAGCTAATCAGCTTCGGGGCGTTCTCGATAGCCTTCAGCTCGTTCGGGGAGAGAGCCTGCGAGTTGGTCAGAACCACCGAATCCAGGTTGCCGCCCGCGTAGTTCAGCTGCACGGTGTCATCGGTGAAGTTAGCGACGACCAGCAGGGCGCGCTCGCCGGTTGCGGCGGCGTCCTCGTCGGAGTTCACGCGCAGGTAGGCGTAGACCTGCTCGTCCTCTTCATCCAGGAGTCGGTACTCGCCGGTCAGGACGATCGGGTGCTCGCGGCGCAGGCTAATCAGGTCGCGGTAGTGGTAGAACACCGAATCCGGGTTAGCCAGCTCTGCTTCTGCGTTGATTTCGGTGTAGCGCGGGTTCAGCTTCAGCCACGGGGTGCCGGTGGTGAAGCCTGCGTTCTCGCCGGCGCTCCACTGCATGGGGGTGCGGGCGTTGTCGCGGCCGGAGGCGCTGATGTAGCGCAGCATGTCCTCGGCGGAGACGCGGCCGGACTCTTCGACGTACTTGCGCCAGGAGTCGTGAATCTCCAGGTCGTTGTAGTCCTTGACATCGTCGAAGAAGACGTTGGTCATGCCCAGCTCTTCACCCTGGTAAATGTACGGGGTGCCCTGCATCATGTGTAGCACGGTGCCCAGCATCTTGGCGCTGACGGTGCGGTACTCGGGGGAGTCGTTACCGAAGCGGGAGACAGTGCGGGGCTGGTCGTGGTTGTTCCAGTACAGGGAGTTCCAGCCGCGGCCGTGCAGACCCTCCTGCCAGTGGGTCAGGACCTTCTTGAGGTCAACCAGGTTGAAGCGGCGGTCGGACCACTTGCCGGTCACGCCACCCTCGGAGGCGTCCACATCCATGTGCTCGAACTGGAAGACCATCTGCAGCTCGTTGCGGTCGAAACCGGTGTAGAGTGCGGCGTCGTCCACGGTCACGCAGGGGGTTTCGCCCACGGTCATGACCGGGTACTTGCTCAAGACCTCGTGGTTCATCTCCTGCAGGAATTCGTGCACGCGCGGGCCGTTGGCTGCGACAGCCAGGGAGTTGTCGAGGCCGCCAGCGAGGACTGCCGGGTCCTCGGGGAAGGAGAGGTCCTTAGAAATCAGGTTGATGACGTCCATGCGGAAGCCGTCCACGCCCTTGTCCAGCCAGAAGCGCATGATGTCGTAGACCTCTTCGCGGACCTTCGGGTTTTCCCAGTTCAGGTCGGGCTGCTTGATGGAGAAGTAGTGCAGGTAGAACTGGCCGGTCGCCTCGTCCC
>NZ_KV811583.1:257952-277126 GCF_001813145.1 Rothia sp. HMSC066G02
TAGAACTGGCCGGTCGCCTCGTCCCACTCCCATACGGAGGGGCTGAAGCAGGAAATCCAGTTGTTCGGCGGGATCGGCTTGCCGTCCTCGTCGAAGCCCTTG
This sequence comes from Rothia sp. HMSC066G02, assembly GCF_001813145.1. NCBI lineage: Bacteria > Bacillati > Actinomycetota > Actinomycetes > Micrococcales > Micrococcaceae > Rothia > Rothia sp. HMSC066G02. The sequence continues at coordinate 258,055 of NZ_KV811583.1, forward strand.
GGGTCGCGCCAGATGTAGTAGTCGCGGTAGGGGTTGTCCTTGGAGGAGCGTGCCTGCTTGAACCATTCGTGCTCGTCGGAGGTGTGGTTGACGACCAGGTCCATCATGAGCTTGATGCCGTGCTCGTGCGCGGTTTCGAGCAGCTTGTCGAAGTCTTCCATGGTGCCGAACTCGGTCATGATGGCACGGTAGTCGGAGATGTCGTAGCCGTTGTCATCGTTCGGGGACGCGTAGATGGGGGAGAGCCACAGCACCTGAATGCCCAGGTCGGCGAGGTACGGAATCTTCTCGGTGATACCGGGCAGGTCGCCGATGCCGTCGCCGTTGGAGTCGTTGAAGGAGCGGGGGTAAATCTGGTAGACAACGGGTTCCTGCCACCACTGGGTCTGGGTCGTCATTGTTCTTCCTTCCCTTGGTATGGATGAGTGTTGTGTGGTGCCGCTCTGCGGGCGGCTAACGTCTGATGCCCCTTTAGGACTGGCTGGTGAGGGGCGTAAGGAGGCTCTCCGGCGCCCAGCTGGAGGGGTCAATCTCTAGCAGCAGGCCGCTGTGGTCGGAGATCGCCTCGGGGGAGTTGTCACGGAAGACAACCGCGTGGGATACCACGTCGACCAGGCGGTCAGCGAAGACAAAGTCGATGCGCTTGGCATCCGTGCTACCTTCCCAGCCGGCGATTTCGCGGTGGACGGTGTTCTCGCCGTCGGTGTGCTCCGCTAGGGATCGGGTATCCACCATGCCGCTGGAGGTGACCAGCGCGTAGCCTTCATTGCTCAGATGTGCTGCGGAGTTGAAGTCGCCGCCGAGCAGTACCGGTGCGGTGCGGGCGCACTCGGCAAGCTCCTGCGAGAGGTGTGCGTATTCCTGCGCGAAGAGGGGCTCGCCGTCGAAGTCCCACCAGGACATGTGGGTGGTAGCGCACCAGAAGGTGCCCGTCTCAGTTTCGATGAGCGTTGCCTGTGCTGCGCGGCGCTGCACCTGGTGGTAGCCGTAGCCGGGGGACATATTGATGGGCTTGATACCGCGAATCGGCAGGCGCGAGAGGATAGCTACGCATTCGTCGTAACGGTCCCAACCGATGTGGGTTTCGGTGAGGGTCCACTCGTAGGTTGCGCCCATTTCGTTGAGTGCCTGCACGAGCAGCAGGGCGTAGTTGTCTTCGCGGACCGGAACGCCGGCGCCGCCGCGGTAGTTGAGGGGCTCCTTCACCACGGGGGTGGAGGTGAGCTGGTTGACTTCCTGCAACGCAATGACGTCCACCTGCTGTTCAATAATGAACTTGGCGAGGGTACGGATCTTGGCAATCTGGTGGATTTCGCACCAGCTGTGCGTATTGAGGGTGAGGAAGCGCATGTATTAAGTCCGGGGTATGTGTGAGGTTGAAGAATGATATGCGCACCGCGTATTGAGGTGGTGAGTGTTTATGCACTCTGACCTCTATGGGCGCACTGTTTATGCTATCGATTCTGTGCGCTAGGTAATAGGGAAAAAGTCTCATCTGCAGCAAGTATTTTTAACCAGTGCCGGGATATGTTTCAGGTTCTGAAAAACTCTTTCAAAACTCACAGTTTTGGTACCTGTGGGCAGGTATGACCTGGCATTATTGTTTCTGTCTAAAACACATTCGGCATTTAGCGCACGCAGGATATGTGGCACCCGTCTCATATACTTTCGTTTGAGGGTATAAAGATACGGCGTTGCCACCGCAGACCGGCAACGATCGCCGGCACCTGCGTCCGCTCACTCGACAACCCGAAAGGGCGTATAGCCTCATGATGGAAAAAGTACAGAGGTTCGGCTCTGCCATGCTGGCACCCGTTCTTCTCTTCGCATTCGCTGGCCTCGCGGTCGGTATTGCGATCATTGCACAGAACGGCGACCTGATTCCCCTCGCTGCTGACAAGGAAAGCGCGTGGAACCACTTCTGGTCCGTTTGGGAGTCCGGCGCATGGACCGTCTTCAACCAGATGGAACTGCTCTTCGTGATCGGTCTGCCCATTGCACTGGCAAAGACCGCTAACGCACGTGCAGTGATGGAAGCTGCAATGGTCTACCTGACCTTCAACTACTTCGTCGGCGCCATGCTCAAGGTATGGGGCAAGGGCGGCACCGGTTTCTTCGACCTGGACTACACCACCGACATCTCTAAGAGCGCGGCAGGTACCGGTCTGAAGATGATCGCCGGTATCAAGACCATGGACACCGGTATCTTCGGTGCAATCATCATCTCTGCAATCGTGGTGTGGGTACACAACCGCTGGTTCGACAAGAAGCTGCCCGACTTCCTCGGTATCTTCCAGGGTTCCCAGTACGTCTACGGCGTCTGCTTCTTCCTGATGATGCCCGTGGCATTCCTGTTCTCCTGGCTGTGGCCCTACGCTCAGCACGGCATCTCCTCCCTGCAGGGCTTCTTCATCGCATCCGGCGCACTCGGCGTGTGGGTTTACACCTTCCTCGAGCGCTTCCTGATTCCGACCGGTCTGCACCACTTTATCTACTCCCCGTTCGTCTTCGGTAATGTTGTTACCCCGAACGGTATTGCTAAGGACTGGCCGACCCACCTGACCGAGTTCGCAAAGAGCGACAAGCCCCTGAAGGAACTGTTCCCCGGCGGCGGCTTCGCACTGCACGGTAACTCCAAGGTCTTTGCACCCATCGGTATCGCAGCGGCGTTCTACACCACTGCTCGTCCCGAGAAGCGCAAGGAAGTTCTCGCTCTGATGATCCCCGTCTGCCTCACCGCGATCCTGATTGGTATCACCGAGCCCCTCGAGTTCACCTTCCTGTTCCTTGCACCCCCGCTGTTCCTGGTCCACGCAATCCTGGCAGCATCCATGGCAGCAATCATGTACCAGCTGGGTCTGGTTGGTTACATGGGTGGCGGTCTGCTCGACTTCCTGTTCCAGAACTGGATCCCGCTGTGGGCAAACCACTCCGGCACCTACCTCATGCAGATCGGTGTGGGCCTGTGCTTCACCGTCCTGTACTTCGTGATCTTCCGCTTCATGATTCTGAAGTTCGACTTCAAGACCCCCGGTCGTGAAGAAGACGGTGGCGAGACCAAGCTCTACAGCAAGGCAGAGTACAAGGCTGCTAAGGCTGCTGAGAAGGACGGCGGCGCGGCAGCTCCCGCAGCTGACGGCGACCTCTACGCACCCCGCGCAGCAGGCTTCCTCGAACTGCTCGGTGGCGCAGAGAACATCACCACCGTGAACAACTGCGCAACCCGCCTGCGTGTCTCCGTTGCTGATGAGTCCCTCGTCAGCACCTCGGATGCAGACTTCAAGAACGCAGGTGCTCTGGGCCTCGTCCGCAAGGGCAAGGCATTCCAGGTCATCGTCGGCATGGATGTTCCCCAGGTTCGCGAGCGTTTCGAGACCATGGTGAACGAAGCTAAGACCCTCTCCTAAGAGGATTCAGCTTTCAACCGCCTGACGACATGACGCCTCATAAGGTATAGACTTCGCCGGCGGTATCGGATAACACCGATGCCGCCGGCGAAGCTGTATCCAGGCTCGCACCCAGACTCAAATCTGCTGGCATACACACTCAAAGTGATAGATGACCGTCCTCACCCACCCTGGCCGATGACTCTAGAGCGTGTACTATTTATATATTGCTCACCATCGGATTCAGGAGCTTTGAGTGGATTTACAAGACGTCGTGAATGCGAACCAGCACCGATTCAGTGAAACTGAACGGGAAATTTTGGCATTCATGCTAGAAAACGAAGAGTTCGTTGCAGAGTCAACGATTAACTCTTTGGCACACAAAACGTATACTTCGACCAGCTCGATTATCCGCTTGACGAAGAAGCTGAACTTCTCCGGATTTGCCGAGTTGAAGTACTTCATTAAGTCCTCTCTGAACCGCAGCGAACCCTTCAACCCGCGGTTCATTGAGAGCGGTCGCGAAGATATTCAGCGTACCTACGACTACCTCGAGCACATGGAACTGAGCGGACTGCTCAAGCGCATCCATGAGGCTCGCACCGTGTACTGCTTCGGTACCGGCTACGCGCAGCGCAACGCCGTGCAGGAATTTACCAAGTCCATGCAGGTGTGCGGTAAGTTCTGCCACGTCATCCCGGCGCGCAATGAGTTCGAAAGCGCCATGAACAATATGACCCAGGACGATGTGGTCATCATTGTGTCCTTTTCAGGTCAGACCGAGAACATGCGCGAACACATTAAGATGCTGGCGCTGCGCCGCATCCCCATGATTGCGGTGACCGCCATTGGTGTGAACTACATGTCTTCACACGCCGAGTACTCCCTGCACTACCAGACGACCCCCACCCAGATCAGCACCCAGCGCAAGCCCTACTACTCCTTCGTTGCGCTGTCGGTACTGCTGGACTACATCGTGCGCCGCTATATTGAACACGTTGAACATGAGCGCCGCGAGTCCCTGCAGGACCAGGTGGATGACGCTCTCAACAATGGGGGCGAAATCGACGCCTGACAAGGCAATACTGTGCCCACCTGCCCCTTCACTCACTCCTCCTGAATCCGACCGAATCCGCCTGAGATCATCTGAAAGAGACACCCTGTGACCGCAATTTTCGCGCTCATCGAAAACACCGAGAAGATGCGTAAGTACCTGTTCTGGTACCTCATGATTATCCCCGCGCTGCTACTGCTGTGGATCGCTCTGGGCGCAGCGAACTCCCAGATGGACTTCCAAGCAGCCCTGAAGATTCCCTTCTTCACCGTGGCATTCCTGAACGCATGCCTCAGCCTGCTACTGGGCGGCACCCTCAAATTCGCAGGCGCAGAGAACGAACGCACCGAACGAGCCTACGCCCTGTACCTGACCATTCTGCTGGTCATCATCGGTAACCTGCCCGGCGCAATCCTGAGCTTCTTCCTCTTCCGCTCCCTGCGCTTCGGCAACCTGGAAGGCGAACTGGCACCCAAGTACCGTTGGGCGCTTCTGCCCGCCATGGTCTTCTACGTATTGGTGACCGTAGTGCTACTCGCTGCGAACATCGCAATGTGGTCGAAGTAAACACACCGGCATACTAAGCACGCAGGCGCGCACTGACACCGCCCCGTATGGGGCACACCGGGCAGAGGACCCCGGAAGAACCACCATCTTCGGTGTGTACGCGCAAACGTACACCGCACTGACCCACAAGGACACTCACAACGTGAACCAGATTCCCGAGCCTACCGACGCGCAACACGCACCCGGCACCCCGGCTGATACCGCTCAGCCCGCCGCAGCCGCCGCGACCTCAGCAGAGGAAACCCGCGAAGCAGCCGACGAAATCAACATCGCCGAGCTGCCCGCACACCTGAACCCCGCCCACGAGGACTTCGACCCCTCGGCGGGGCTTGAGCGCTGGGCAGAACAGATGGACGTCTACACCGGACCGGACGCGATGCTCGACTTCAACCAGGTCGACTACGTGCACATCGACCTGTCCGAAGCAAACCCCTCCGGTCTGGCTCAGCTACTCGCCGGACGCAAGACCCGCCTCTCCACGATTCTGCGCGACAAGTCGCAGCTGGAGGCGGGCATGCGTTCCGCACGCACCCTGCGCACCAAGATTTACGAACTCGCCACCGACCACGGCCTGGACTCCGGCTACTTCGTGGCGGGTACCGCCTCCTGGCTGTCGCACGACACCCGCGAGGATGCTGCCGCCTACGAGAAGCGCTTCATCGCGCCGATTCTCATGGCGCCGCTGAGCATCACCCCGCACCCGAAGGACGACGACTTCGAGCTGCGCCTCGCCGGTTCTGCACGCCTGAACCCGGCGATGGTCCGACAGATCAAGCAGGAATACGGCATCGACCTGGGCACCATGGATGTGGCGCAGCTGGCGAACTCCATGTCCCGTCTGGACCCCGAGCCGGTCATTGAACGTATGCGCGCCTCAGCAGGCCGTATTCCGGGCATGACCATCGAGTCGAAGTACTTTATCTCCACTTTTGCTGACCTGAAGGAAAGCCTGGGCGAGCTGCCGCACACCGCCATCACCCCGCTGGTTCGTGACCTGGCGGCGCTGAAGGTGCCCGGCGTGAAGCCGCGCGAGCTCAACGCCCACAACCTGCAGCCGCCCCTGGACCAGCGTGACCCGGCAGAGGAAATGCTCCTGCTGGACGCGGATGCTAACGCCCAGGAGATTATCGACACCGCGGTCAGCGGTTTCTCCTTCACGATTACCGCGGCGCCCGGCACCGAGCCGCTGCGTACCGCCGTGAACATTGCATCCGCCCTGATGGGTCGCGGTAAATCCGTGCTCGTGGTGGGCGAGAAGCGCTCCACCCTCGCTGAATTCTCGGCGTTGCTCAAGCGCACCGGTATTGAGAGCCTGCGCTACGACCTGCTTGCCGAGCACGATGCTGAGGCTCAGCGCGCCGAGTTCATTCGCGCAATCGTGCGTAATGAGGGCGCCGAAGAGCCTAACTCTGAGGACCTGAACGAAGAGCTTGTGGCGACCCGTGCCGCGCTGCTCGACCACACTCGTGCCCTGCTGAACAAGGACGCCAACTGGCAGATTTCTGTCTACTCGGCGCTGCAGCGTCTGGCTGAGCTGACCGCCTCCGAGGACGGCCCGGCAACCCGCGTGCGTTTTGACCGCCCTATGCTCGATTCGCTCTTGGAGCGTGAGCAGGTGCGTGCCGAGCTGGTGCGTCTGGGTGAGATTGATGGTTTTGCGGCGGCTTCGCGCACCTCCCCGTGGTACCGTGCCCGCCTGGTCAATGACGAGGAAGCCGCCGAGGCGTACGCCCTGGTCATTACCCTCAAGTCCTCCCTGCTGAACCTGCGTGAGGCGATGAACCAGACCAGCGCCATGCTGGGTCTGCGCCGCGGCCGCACCATCGCTGAGTGGGAGTCGCAGCTGGCGATTCTGATGCGTATCCGTGAGACGCTCAAGCGTTTCCGTGCGGATGTCTACGACCGCCCGGTGACCGACCTGATTGCGGCGACTGCCTCCGGTTCGTGGCGCCGTGAGAACGGCATCGAGATGAGCAGTATGCAGCGTTCCCGCCTGCGCCGCGCGGCGAAGGAATACATCCTGCCCGGCGTGAATATCGGTGACCTGCACGAGCAGCTGAAGGTGGTTCAGGCTGAGCGTGCCGAGTGGATTCGCCACATTGAGGCGCCCCGCACCCCGCAGATTCCGGAGAACCTGGACCAGCTGGCTGCAGCCCTGAACTCTCTGGTGTCTGAGCTGGCGGGTCTGGGTATTGTTCTTGCGGATACCATTGAGGGCACCGACTTCGTGCGCACCGACCTGGATGCTCTGGATGCGCGCCTGGATGCTCTCATGGCGGACCGCGTGCTGCTGATGACCCTGCCGGAGCGTGACGCCCTGACCCAGAAACTGCGTGAGCGCGGCCTGTCGGAGCTGCTCGATGACCTGTACGCGCGTCAGGTTCCGACCGAGGTTATTTCCGCTGAACTGGAGCTTGCCTGGTGGCAGTCTGCCCTGGAATTCTTGCTACAGCATCACGAAGGTAAGCTGCTGGACGGTGACCGTCTGCGCGATACGGAGTCCCGTTTCCGCCGTGCCGACTACGCCCACATGACTAGCGCCCCGGCGCGTCTGCTGGCGAAGGTTGCTCGCGTGTGGACTGAGCGTATTGAGTCTAAGCATGATCAGGCGGCGTACCTGAAGAGCCAGCTGCGCGGCTACGAGTTTGTGCTCGAGGAGCTGCTGACTCACGCCCCGGTGATGGCACGTACCCTGCTGCCGCTGTGGACTGCGAGCCCCTTCGCCCTGGCGCGTAAGGTTCCCGCCTCCATGCGTTTTGATACGGTGCTGCTGCTGGACTCCGAGTCGACCCCGCTGGCAGCGAACCTGCCCGCGATTACTCGCGCCGACCAGGTGATTGCCCTGGGCGACCCGCATTCGGGTTACCCCTCGCCGTTCATCGTGTCCGCCCCGACCTTTGGGGCGCCGGAACCGGCAGGTGAGCAGCTGGACAGCACCTTCGACGTGCTCGCTACCGTACTGCCCAACCGCACCCTGGCGATGCTGCACCGCAGCATGGACCCGGTGATTCTTGACTACCTGAACCGTGAGTTCTACGGTTCGCAGCTGCATGCGGCTCCGGTGAGCCGCGCCTCCGCCCAGCCCGCCGGTTCGCTGACCGTTGAGTGCATTGATACTCGCGGTAAAGTGAGCGATAACGCGAACCTGGATTCGCCCGGTGTTGAGGTGGAGCGCGTGACGAACCTGGTACTGGAGCACGCCTACCGTACCCCAGACCGTTCGCTGGCGGTGGTGACGGCTAGCCCGAAGCACGCTCAGCGTGTGGCTGAGTCGGTGCGTCATGCCTTGAGCTTGTACCCGCAGCTGGCGCCGTTCTTCGCCGCTGGTGAGGAGTCTTTCCGCGTGGTCGACCTGACCCGCGCCGAGACCCTCGAACGTGATACCGTGATTTTCTCCCTGGGTGTGGGTCGTGCCCGCCTGGGTCAGGCGTCCTACGATTTGGGTCAGCTGTCTGCTGAGCATGGCCGCCAGGGCTTTGTGGTGGCGTTGACTCGTGCACGCCGTGCCCTGCGCATTGTCTCGTGCATTGACCCCTCCGAGCTGGACCCGCAGAAGCTGCATCATGGCGCGGTAGATTTCTACCACCTGCTGCGTGAACACGCGGAACGTCAGGCGCGTGAAGAGGTGGAAGCGAAGGCACAGCGCGTGCCGGAGACCCTGCCGCGTAACGCGTTCTTGGCCGCCGACGACGCGGACACCCCGGATTTGGGCGACTGGCTGCTGAACGATTTGGTGGCGCGTCTGCAGGCTCGCGGTGTGCGTGTGACCCGCGGTGAGGGCGATATCGCTCTGATTGCGCACGCCCCGGAGAAGCTGGCGGCTGAGCCGGTTCCCGCGCTGGGTGTGGCTCCCGTGGTCTCTTCGAACCCGAGTGTTCCGGCGGCTATGCCGCTGGTGGCGTGCTCCGATGGTGAGCCGAATTATGCGCGTGCTTCGGTGCGTGAGCGTACCCGCCTGCTGCCGGAGCGTCTGAGCCGCACGGGCTGGAACTACATTACGCTGGGCACCCTGGAGGTTTTCGCCGATCCGGACGCTGTGGTGGCGCGCGTGCTGCACTACCTGGATATGGATGAGGGCGCTGAGGTTCGTGGCTAGTTATTCGTCGACGCCGAAGCCTCGCCGCGGTCACCGTCGTGTGAGCGGCGGCGGCTCGGTGAGCGGGGCTGAGCCTCTGCTGGTGGGTGTGACGACGCCTCCGGTTGTGGCTTCGGGTACTTCCTCTGCCGCGGGGGCTTCCCCGAAGAAAGCTGATGCCCAGAAGCAGAACCCCCAGAAGGCGAGTTCTCAGAAGGCGGCTGCTTCTGCGCAGCCGCTGACCCCGGAGGAGCGTGAGCGTCTGGAATGGATGCGTCAGCAGCGTCCTCCGCACTGGGGTAACAATATCGTGTAGCGTCTTCCTGAGGGAGAGCACTTCTTAAAACGCCGAGGGGCGGGGCAACCTGTGTTGCCCCGCCCCTCTTTTGGGCTGGTGTGGGACCCCGTTTAGGAGTTGCCCTTGTCGGTGCTGTAGAAGCCGGAGCCCTTGAAGGTCACTCCGACGGTGTTGTAGCGCTTGCGCAGGGTTTCTTCGCCGCACTGCGGGCAGATGCGCAGTGCATCGTCGCTAAAGGACTGGCGCTGTTCAAAGACGTGGTTGCAATTCTTGCACTGGTAAACGTAGACCGGCATTTTGTCCTTCTGTATCCGTTTTCGCTGGGATGGTTTATTAACGTGGTTTGAGTGTACCGCTTTTGAAAGGTTGGGAGCTATTTGCGTTTTCTTCTCAAATAGCTATTTCTGTTTCTTTTCGTCTTTTTCGTGAGTGATTTTGTTGGTGTGTTCCTGCATATCTTTGCGTTTTTGCATAAAGATTTGGGTGTCAATCAAGAGCGAATCGGGCGTGGGTGAGCCGGGTGCTTTTAGCCCTGCTGGTGAGCGAGGAAAATGCCCCGCTCGGTGAGAATCACCGGTAGAATAGCGTCCCACTGGTCGTAGGGAATGGTTTCGTAGATTTCGTCGCTGAAGACAATGCCGATGCTCCGGCCGGTGAGCTGCTGGTCGCTGAGCAGGGGGATAATCCGGTCGTAGTAGCCGCCTCCCTGACCGAGGCGGTGCCCGCCTGCATCAAAAGCAAGGGCGGGGATGAGACGCAGGTCGGCGTCAATGAATGCTTGCGTGTCTTGTTCTTCGCCTTCGGGTTCGGGGATGCCCATGGGGCTGAGCGGATGCTCAACGGTGGGGTCCCAGTGCACCCAGGCGAGTTTGCGACCGGGGCGTACGACGGGCACGAGGATGCGGTGTCCCTGCTCATGGAGAGCGTTTAGTGCTTGGACAATGGGCGGCTCAGATTTGGTGGGCAGATACGCCGCAATGGTACCGGGGGAGTGGACCCGCTGCGCAACCGCCTCGAGAATGTGGTGGGTGAAAAGGTCAGTCAGATGTTGCTGTCCGTGTTCGCCGCGGTGGCTGCGTGCGGTGAGGCGGCGCGGGCGGATTTGGGAGCGGAGAATGTCTTTGTCTAGGGAGATATCGTCTGCGCTGGCACCGGCGTCGGAGTTGCTGGTGGCGGGGGTTGTGTTGAGGTGCATGGTGTGTCCCATCGTCGTTGCGGGTCTTGTGTGAAGGGTTGGGGAGTGGCGCGTCCCGTAGGAAGTAAGGTGCGTTCACTCTATGCTGAGAGGTATCCGTGCGCAGGGTAAAACTGCCCTGGTGGGTGGTGAAAATTGACCTATATCTGCGGGGACGTGGATTCCACTTTTTAGTATAGGGTTTGAGAAAAATAGTGCTGAGTTCTGTGGGGTGCATTTTCTTTGCACACCGAAGAATGGGCCGCTGTGGATATGTAGTTAGTCACGTTGAAGATTTTTTCATGTCATAGTGTCTATAAATCGCCTTAAGTACTTTACAACTTAGGGTATTCTTGTGGCATGGCTACTGAAATTAAGTCTGTTACTAAGGCAGTTATTCCTGCTGCTGGTCTGGGCACCCGATTCCTGCCCGCAACGAAGGCAACCCCCAAGGAAATGCTCCCCGTCGTTGATCGCCCCGCGATTCAGTACGTGGTGGAGGAAGCAATCCGTGCCGGTCTGAACGACGTTCTGATGATTACCGGCCGTAACAAGCGCGCTCTCGAGGATCACTTCGACCGCGTTCCCGTTCTGGAGCAGCAGCTCGCTGAGCAGGGTAAGGACGCCCTACTCGCATCCGTGGTAGCTACCAATGAGATGGGTGGCGACCTGCACTACGTGCGTCAGGGCGACCCCAAGGGTCTGGGCCACGCTGTTCTGCGCGCAAAGCGCCACGTTGGTGACGAAGCATTCGCTGTTCTGCTCGGCGATGACCTGATTGACGAGAAGGAAGACCTGCTCGCTCGCATGGTGGAGGTCCAGGAGCGCACCGGCGGTTCCGTCGTTGCTCTGATGGAGGTTCCCCGCGAGGCTATTTCCGCTTACGGTGCAGCTGCTATTGAGGCTGTTGAAGGCGAGGACGGTTTCGTCAAGATCACCGGTCTGGTTGAGAAGCCCGCTGCTGATGAGGCTCCCTCGAACTACGCTGTGATTGGCCGTTACGTTCTGAGCCCGAAGGTCTTCGAAGTTCTGGAGAACACCGCTCCGGGCCGCGGCGGCGAGATTCAGCTGACCGACGCTCTGCAGACTCTGGCTCAGGGTGAGGGCGAAGGCGAAGGTGTCTACGGTGTGGTCTTCTCCGGCCGCCGTTTCGACACCGGTGACAAGCTGTCCTACCTGAAGGCAAACGTTATTCTTGCTGCTGAGCGCCCCGAGTTCGGTGACGACCTGCGCGCATGGCTGAAGGACTTTGTTGCAGAGAACTGCTAATTACTCTGCACCCGCTCTCTAAAGAGGGCAACCGATAAATACCAACCACGCTGAGGAAGGCGTTCTTTCCGGTGGGGCGTTTTAGCCCCAAGGGAGGGCGCCTTCCTTTGCGTCGTATGTGTCTATTATGTGCTTGGGGTGCTACTGGGCGAGGGCCCAGGGTGTGCCTTGTGCAGGGACGCGACGACGTTGTAGTGTGCATATTCCTTCAGGGGTATATGTGCATATCCAGCCCGATTCTTGCCGCTTATGGAAAGCATTGGGAATATAAGGGTATGATTAAAGTCTAGGGATAAAGGGACGATAGAGGGCGACCTGAATATGACGCTTTTGAACACCTCCGGTGTGTTGGTAATTCTGACCGTGATTTTGCTGCTGTGGTTTGTGCCCAGGAGCCTGCGTCGCGCGCCCGCTGGTCCTGCCATGGAACCCGAGCGTCCCCTGATTAGCGCTGAGCGTACTGCAGAGGATATTCTCGCCTCCGCGGGTGTGCTGCTGAATGAGTCGGAGGCGTACCAGTCCTCCGATCATGCGGTGGCGCCGGGCACCTCCCTACCCTCTTCCGCTCTTCCGCAGGCGTCTTCCCGTTCCTCCCACACGGTGGAGGAATCCGCCCAGCCTGCGCCCGATACGGCTTCTATTTCGCAGATTCGCGAATCTTCCCCGACTGCCCCGTACACGGACGAGATTCCGGTCGTGGAGGACGCAAAGCCCTCGCCTCTGTCCTACTTTGATACTTCGAGCCCGAGCGGTATTGCCCTGCTGGTTGCTGCCGGTCTGGGTGTTCTTGCCCTGGTTACCGGTCTTCTGGCGCTCTTTGGTGTGCTGGCGTGGGGCTGGGCTGTTCTCTTGCTGATTCTTGCCGGCGGTGCATGGGCTGTGAGCCGTTTTGGTCTGCTGGAGTCTGTTGCTAACCAGGTCAAGGCGAGCCGCGATGCACGCCAAGCTAAGGCAGAAGATGATGAGGATGACGAAGCTGAGGACGAAGCCTACGAAGAGTCCGATGAACATGAAGAAGCCGGCGATGATGCTTCTGAGCCTGTAGAGGACTCGGCGGCTGAGGGTGTGGAGCCTGAAGTTGCTGAAGAGCCTGCACATCATGCTCGCCCCGCCACCCGTGAGGCTACTACCCGCAAGTCTATACACGGTGTGAACCGCGAGGCGGCACGTCCGAGCCGCGCGCACATCGCGGTGGAGTCCTCCGATGAGGCTCCCGAGGCGGCTCCTCGTGCGGAAGCGCCTGCTGCGGCACCTGCTCATTCTTCTCGTGCCGTACCTGCCCGTTCTGCCCGCGCGGCGGAGGCGCCCGTCGCACACCGTCAGGAGCGTCGCCAGCAGCAGCGTCCGAGCCGTTTCCAGCCGATTCGCCGTGGTAGCGTGCTCTTCGATCAGGAGAGCGGTTCCGCTACTTCCTCCGGTGCACCGCGTACTGCGGCACAGCCTCAGCGGGTAGCGCAGGCTCCGGTTGCTCCGAGCCAGCCTGTCCAGCCTCAGCCCGCACAGCCCGCTCAGGCACCCGTACAGGCTCCCGCCAAGCCGGTAGCAGCTCAGCCTGCACCAGCCACCCAGGCACCTGTGCAGCCGGTAGCAGCTCCCGCACAGCAGTCGGCTATTCACCCGGATCAGCCGGTGGCTCGTCAGGCTCTGCGCGATGGTTCGCCCGTCCGCCAGGCGCCTGCGGCACCTGCTACTCAGGCTCCCGCTCAGCCGGTTCCCGAAGAGATTCCTCTGCCGGATGTCCTGGATGATTCCGAGTTCGATGCGCTGGATATCGCCTCGCTGAACGACCCGGCTCTTTCGACCGGTGCTACTGCGACCGGCGGTGTTCGTGCGACGAACCGCCACCCCGGTGCTGGCTCCTCCTTTGAGGCTGTGAGCAACACCTGGAACCCGGTTCAGTTGCCCAAGCCGCTGAGTGCTCTGCACCGCCAGGACAAGAACCAGGGTAAGAAGTAGACTTTGCTCCAGTCACGCATAAAACCCCGACAGTTCACACTGTCGGGGTTTTTGTGTGCCTGGGGATGATTGGGAAGAAGTTAAAAAGAAAAGGAACCCCATCAGCGGGGTTCCTTTTCCAGCATCACACACAGGAAGAAAGTCTTCTAGACCGATTAGGAAGGCCTTCCCACAAGACCTGCCTTATTCGGTAATAAAAATATATCCTAATTCCCGTGCGGGTGACAAGCTGAAAATAGCGACAGCCTGTCAATAAACTAAGGTTTGCCTAAGTGAAATCCGCGCCAGTGCAGGCGAAAAGGGGCAATAGCCCCCGGCTGAAAAAAGTTTAAAAATTTTTTTCTGCCACCTCTATATGTCGAATAAGAAGCCTCAAAGAACCTTCAATCAGGTCAATATCGCCCACTCATGAGAGAATAGCCGGGTGAAAGATTGGTTTGACGCACTCCCGATTGAGGTTGCCCTAGCTTTCATGTGGGTGGTCGGAATCGTCCGCACCAGCATCGTGTACGCTCTTGGCGCGCTCGCTGCTGAAGGGGGCGCCCGCCTCGACCGCATCCGCAAAGCCATGGACAGCCCGCTCTACCGTAAAGCGCGCCGCTTGATTAACCGGTGGGGCGTTATTGCCGTGCCCCTCTGCTTTCTCACCGTGGGTCTGCAAACCGCGGTCATCATCACGACCGGCTTCACGAAAATGCCTCTGCGCCGCTGGGTTCCTGCGATGCTGGTTGGAACCTTCATGTGGGCGTGTATTTACACCACCATCGGCTTCGCAATTCTTGCGGCACTCGGCCTGGAGCCGTGGATGTTCCCGCTCGCCCTTGCCATTGTTATTACGGTGATGGTCATTGTGGCTCAGCTGCGCGAACGCCGCATTAATCGCGAAACCGTTGAGAACGCTGCGGATAACATCGCCGAGAACTAGTCATACCTTCAGCGGGGGATAGGTGCACTATCTCGCCGGGTTGAGGCCGCTCACCTGACCCCAATGCCCCCGCCCAAGATGTGCTAGCGTGGAGGGATGAGTTCATCCGCATCTTCCACCGCAGGCACCCTCGAAGAGCAGCCCGTCAACGACTCTGCCCTCACCGCAATCGACCCCGAGCAGAGCGCGCCCGAAAACGCTACCGACCAGGTAGAAAGCGAAGCGCCCACCGAGGCCCCCGCCCGCGTGTACCTGCATCCCGAGCAGCTGGCGATGATCCAGACCCCGGAGGCTCTGCCCATCCCCGTGCTCCAGCGTTCTATGCTGCGCATTAGCTACGTGCCCGCGATTATGCCCGGCAAGTGGTTCAACCGCTGGCACGAGCGTTACGGCGACCGCGTGCAGCTGGCGGAGGTGCCCGTGCGTGAGGCGCGCGGCCTGGACTCCCTGCATCAGGACCTGTGCCTGATTGACCCTGCCCTCAACTCTGCGGAAGAAACTGCCTCCGAGGCGCCCGCCGAGGTTAGCGCTGAGGCTACCGAGCACGCCCCCATTGAGCGTAAGGACGTACCCGAGAACCCCTTCGCACACATGAGCATTGTGCGCCCCGACCGCGAACCGGCAAGCACCGACGGCGAAAAGTACCATAGCATCCGCCTCTACGAGGAGCTACCCGTGGTCATTCTGCCGGTGGACCATGTGCTCACCGTGCTTGATGAGGTGCCCGTGGAGGAGCTTGCTGAAGAGTTCCTGCTGCAGCCCGCCTCCGATATTCCCGCTTATGAGGAAGTCTCCCGCGCATGGCGTGAGAGTGCCGGTCGCATCGTGCCCGAGGGCCTGACCGATAAGGAAACCATCGAGCTGGTTGCCGCTGGTGTGGGTCTGTACATTGTGCCCATGTCCATTGCGCGTTTCTACCACCGCAAGGACCTCACCTACCGCCCCGTTGCGGGCCTGGACACCTACCCGGTGCACCTGGTCTGGCCGCGTGCCCCCAAGGGCGAGCCGCGCAGCGAAGAGCTCGAAGCGCTCCTGCAGGACTTCATCGGTATTGTGCGTGGCCGCACCGCAACCAGTGAGCGCGGTAGCGAAACCCGGCAGGCACGCGCCGAACGCATCGCCGCTGAAAAAGCAAAGGAAAAAGCGAAGGCACGAGCCGCCAACGCCCGCCGCGAAGCACGCGATAAAAAGCGCGCCAACGCCAAGAAAAACGGTAACGCGCGCCAGCACGCTCGACAGTCCGCCAAAGCCGCCAGCGCACGCCGCGGCAAGAAACGCTAACGAACGATAGACGGTAAAATCAAACCATGGCATTAGCAATGGAAACCCGACCCGCAGCCTACGCAGTGATCATTGAGCAGGGCAAGCTGCTCATGACCCGCTGGGTGCCCGAAGACCGCGCGCTCAGCCCCCTCTGGTCCCTGCCTGGCGGCGGCATGGAACCCGGCGAACAGGCCGACGAAACCGCGCTACGAGAGACCCTCGAAGAGACCGGTTACAGCGTCGCCATTGAAGACATTCTGGGCGTGCACGCCGGACACTTCCCCGTGCGCTCCACCCAGAAAGACCCGCAAGCGCTACCCTTCTGCGCCCTGCGGGTGGTTTTCCGTGCCCACATTGTCACCGGCGAACTGCGCCACGAAATCAACGGATCCTCCGACACGGCACGCTGGGTACCCATCGCTGAGCTGGACACCATCCGCTACGGCACCCTCATCGACGAGGTCGCCTCCATGATGGGCTACTCCAACGCCGCCAGCTGGGCACGCGAATACCGCGAATTTCTTGCCGACGAAAACGCACGGAAGCTTCCCTAATGAACCGACTAACCCTCACCCGCCGTGCGGCGCTCACCTCCCTGGCGCTCGTGCCGCTGCTCGCCGCTTGCGGGAATAATGACGCAACCCCGCAGGTGGATCCTTCCGCATCCAGCTACGGTACTCTGCGTATCGGCTACGGTGCCCTGCGTGAGATGCGCGCCGTAGCCCACGTGTACGCGCGTGCCCTGCGCCAGGTTGGCTACTCCGTTGAACTTGTCGACACCGACAACAGCCGCGCCGCCGCCCTGCGTGGGCTCATGGTTCCTTCGGCTAACTCCGCCACCCCTACCGCAACTCTGCCCGACGACGAGGAAACCGGCAGCGCCACTGCCGCCGCTCTTGAATCGTTGGACCTGGTCATCGACTACAGCGGCGACCTACTGCTCTACCTGACCGACGACGGCAAAATCAGCCCCGCCGCCGCGCAGAACGAACGCATCGCCGCCTCCGTGAGTGCCTCCGCTCAAGCGGCAGGCGTGACCCTGCCCCCGGCAGCTACCCCCACCGCGGAGGAGAGCACCGCCTCCGCGCATGCTACGGACGCTACCGCAAGCCCCACTGCAAGCTCCACCCGCTCCGCAGACCCCATCAACCTGCGCGCCATGAGCACCACCGACATGACCAACGCCATCTCGCGCATCCTGCCCGAAGAGCTCATGCTCCTCAACGGTGCCCACGCCACCAATAAGGATGTACTGGTCACCACCCGCGCCGTGAGTGCCCGCCACAAGCTCAACTCCCTCGCGAACCTGCGTGAGGTGCAGTCTTCTCTGGCGTTCTCCATTCCGACCGGGTACTCCAGTGGCACCTACGGCGTGGATTCTTTGCGTAGCCTCTACCGCTACCGTGTGCACGACCCGAAGATTCAGGACAACCCCGCCGAGCGAGTTAAAGCCCTGACCTCCGACACCGTGCAGGTGACCCTGCTGCACAGCAGCGACTCGGCGATTGAAGAGAACCGCCTGGTCACCCTGGAAGACCCGTCAACGGCACTTTTGCAGCAGCAACTGGTGCCCATTATCCGCCGTACCCTGCCAGATAGCGCCCGGACGGCAATTAACCGCGTATCATCTACATTAGACACGGGTAACCTCTCGTTCCTGTTGCGTCTGACTAGCGGTTCCAACCCCATCGCAGATGACGACGCAGCACAATTCATTTTGGATCACCCTAGAAAGTAAATCATCATGACGAAGTACCGTCAGTCCTCAAAGTTGAGCAACGTCCTGTACGACATCCGCGGCCCCATTCTGGATGAAGCCAATCGCATGGAAGCGATGGGCCACCGCATCCTCAAGCTGAACATTGGTAACCCCGCACCCTTCGGCTTTGAGGCGCCGGATGCCATCATGATGGATATCATTCGTCACCTGCCCGAAACTCAGGGCTACTCTGACTCCCGCGGCCTCTACTCGGCACGTACCGCCATTGTGCACCACTACCAGAACCGCGGCATCATGAACCTCGACACCGAATCTATCTACTTGGGTAACGGTGTGTCTGAGCTGATCCCGATGACCCTGCAGGCACTGTGCGAGACCGGCGACGAAATCCTGGTCCCCATGCCCGACTACCCGCTGTGGACCGCAGCCACCGCGCTGGTCGGCGGCAAGCCCGTGCACTACCTCTGCGATGAGGAAAACAACTGGTACCCGGACATCGAAGACATTAAGTCGAAGATTACCGAGCGTACCAAGGGAATCGTGGTTATTAACCCGAACAACCCCACCGGTGCCGTCTACCCGCGTTCCGTGCTTAAGCAGATTGTGGATGTGGCACGCGAACACGGTTTGGTCGTGTTCTCTGACGAAATCTACGAAAAGATTACCTACGATGGCGCTGAAGCCATCAACATGGCAACCCTCACCGGCGACGACGTGCTCTGCCTGACCTTCTCCGGCCTGTCCAAGGCATACCGCGTCTGCGGTTACCGTGCGGGTTGGGTCGCTATCACCGGCCCGAAGAAGGACGCTTCCAGCTACCTGGAAGGCATTCACCTGCTCGCCTCCATGCGCCTGTGCGCCAACGTTCCGGCACAGCACGCCATCCAGACCGCGCTCGGCGGCTACCAGTCCATTAACGAGCTGATTGTTCCCGGCGGCCGCCTGTACGAGCAGCGCACCCTGGCGCACAAGATGCTCAACGAGATTGACGGCATCAGCTGCACCAGCGCGGACGGCGCGCTCTACCTGTTCCCGAAGATTGATGTTGAGCGCTTCGACATTACCGACGATGAACAGTTCGCCCTGGACCTGCTCAAGAGCCAGAAGATTCTCTTCAGCCACGGCCGCGCGTTCAATTGGAAGGATCCGGATCACTTCCGCCTGGTGTTCCTGCCCGATACGCAGACCCTCACCAGCGCCCTGGAGCGCCTGGGTAACTTCATGGCTGACTACAAGCAGAAGCACTAGTCTTCCAGACTCTGCTACATATAGACAGAAATAGCCTGCCCCGCAGTTCTGATGAGCTGCGGGGCAGGCTATTTTTAGCGGCTTCGTGGATGCGCGCTACGCCAGAGGACGGAGCAACACGCCGGGGGGGGGGGGGG